>NZ_BCBT01000006.1:0-158075 GCF_001320965.1 Pseudomonas sp. NBRC 111143
CCCTAGAGGTTCAGAGCGCCGAGACAAGCATCGTTCAGCTGTGCGAATTATGCGCCTCGGATGTAGATGCGTTGGTGGTCACAGCGGACAATCCAGGTACCTTGGCTAGCCAAGCCAGGCGTATCACCGATGAGTGTGGTGTGCCTGTCATTAGTGGAGGGTATATACATGGTTCGATGATTATATTTACCTTCATGCCACATTCTTCTGCCAGTATTAATGATGGTCATGTGGCGTGCCCTATTGATTGGCAGAGGCTTCCGAGTTCTATTATGCCTAGTTATGGTCCGATGAATATGGCGCTGGCGGCGGAGATTTCTGATCGGGTGATTAAATCTATTGCTTATAGGAGTTTTGGGCGTCCGGACACTTCCGTTAGTCAGCGGAAAATGGAAGATTTGTGTAAGGTCATATAGAGGCTCCATCAATGAAGTGTATGTTCTGCGAGATTGTCGCTGGCCGGGAGGCTGCACATGTCATTTGGGAGGGTGAAGGCCATTTGGCTTTTCTTTCTATTTACCCAAATACTCCCGGGTTTACTGTGGTGATCCCAAAGGTACACCATTCAAGCTACGCATTTTCGGTTGCAGATGAAACGCTTTGTGCGCTCACCAAAGCGGCCAAACAGGTTGCACTTATATTGGATCGTTCATTGCCAGAGGTTGGACGAACGGCCATGATTTTTGAGGGCTATGGTGTTGATCATCTTCATGCCAAGCTATTTCCCATGCACGGGACAGGGGAAACGTCTGCGTTCAAGAAGATAAATTCTCGTGTCGATAAGTTTTTTACCCAGTATGAAGGGTATGTTTCGTCACATGATCACCAGCGAGCGGATGACCAGGCGCTGGTCGAGTTGGCAAATCTTATCCGGGGTCACAATCGCTGAAGGCATGTTTTCTGACGTTACCACCCAAAGGGATCAGGAAGGCCCCGCAGAGCGATGCAATTCTAGATCTTTCATAGGTCGATTGTCCTGGGGTCTTGCGTGCAAGCGTGAAGCGGCTTTCGTGCTGTTTCAGGGTTATCTACATTGCCTGGTTGGCGGCCGCTGCGCGCCCGATCGCGGGACGAGCCCGCTCCCACAGGGGATTGGGCTGACCTTTAGGTTTTGAACAAGACAGTTGCTCCCACAGGGGTCTTGTAGTTCCATCGGAACCGGTGCAGTACTTGTGGGAGCGGGCTTGCCCGCGAAGCAGGCACCGCTGTGAATGGCACCTGCTGCGCTGTTGTTCGCGGCGCCTCGAAGAGTCCGCCGTACTAAGCAGGCGTTGCTGGCTTCGGAGCTGGTGCATCATCCAGACAACCGCGCCTCGACCCCAAACAACACTACCAACACCCCACTCAACACCAAGGTCACGATCACAAACAGCACATTGCGCCGCGCCGCCCGGGCCTGGGCGGGTGGCAGGTCGTGGGTGAGCGAGAAACGGGCTCGCTCATCAGGCTTTTCAGGCGTCATGGCAATGCTCCTCGTGCTCGGGGTGTCGTGGTTGCCTGCCGCAGATCACCTGCACACCAGCGCCGCGGGCCCTGGCCAGCAGCTCCTCGGTGTCGTCCCCCCCGGGCAGGGCGAGCAACAACTCGGGGCGGCTGTCGGTGAACATGAACAGGTTGCGCAGGCGTTCGGCCTGCTTGCCGTGCAGCTGCCAGTTGGGCGGGTAGCGCACCAGGTCGGCGCCGTGCTCGCGTGCCCAGCTTTCGATCTCGCCACCAAGGAACTGGCTGCCGCCGTGGATCAACACCCGGATCGACCGCTGGCGCTGGACATCGTCCAGGGCCTGGCGGCAGCGCCGGGTGTCGGCGTAGTTGCGTCCCGCACAGATCAGTACGCGCATGGTCTGCTCTCCCTGCAGGCTCAGAACCACTGTCCGAAGCGGCGGATGTAGAGGGTCTTCATGGTCTGTGCGACCACGCAGTAGCCCAGCAGGGTGGCGACCAGCCAAGGGAAGTATTCCCACGGCAGCGGCACCAGACCGACCATCGCGCCCACCGGCGAGAACGGGATGTAGATGCCCAGTGCCATCACCAGGCCCGTGGCCAGGATCACCGGCAGCGCTGCAGTGCTCTGGAAGAACGGCACTTTGCGCGTGCGCAGCATGTGCACCACCAGGGTTTGCGACAGCAGGCCTTCGATGAACCAGCCAGACTGGAACAGCGCCTGCATCTCGACACTGTTGGCGGCGAACACATACCACATCAGGGCAAAGGTGGTGATGTCGAAGATCGACGAGGTCGGGCCGATCCACAGCATGAAGCGGCCGATGTTGCGGGCATCCCACTTGCGCGGTTCGCTGAGGAATTCCTTGTCCATGCGGTCCCACGGCAGCGACAGCTGGGAGAAGTCGTACATCAGGTTCTGCAGCAGCAGGTGGATCGCCAGCATCGGCAGGAAGGGAATGAACGCACTGGCCACCAGCACCGAGAACACGTTGCCGAAGTTGGAACTGGCGGTCATGCACAGGTACTTCATGATGTTGCCGAAGGTTTCGCGACCTTTGAGCACGCCCTCTTCGAGCACCATCAGGCTTTTTTCCAGCAGGATGATATCGGCCGATTCCTTGGCGATATCGGTGCCGCTGTCTACCGAGATACCGACGTCGGCGTCGCGCAGGGCTGCAGCGTCGTTGATGCCGTCGCCGAGGAAGCCCACGGTGTGACCGTTGGCCTGCAGCGCCTTGAGCACGCGGGATTTCTGCAGCGGGGTGAGCTTGGCGAAGACGGTGCGCTCTTCGACCTGAATCTTCAGGGTGGTGTCGTCCATGCGCTCGATGTCCTGGCCGAGCAGCGGCAGGCCGGGCTCCAGGCCGACTTCACGGCACACCTTGCAGGTGACCACCGGGTTGTCGCCGGTCAGCACCTTGACCCGTACACCCATGTCGCGCAGGGCGGCAATGGCCGGGCCAGCGGTTTCCTTGGGCGGGTCGAGGAAGGTCAGGAAGCCCTGGATCACCAGGTCGCGCTCGTCGTCGGTGTGGTACTGCGCCTTGCCTTCGCTTGCCGGAATGTCGCGGGTAGCGACCACCAGTACGCGGAAGCCGTCGCGGTTGAAGGCATCGGCGCTGGCCAGCAGGCGCTGGCGGCGACGCTCATCGAGGGCCACGACGCTGTCGCCTTCCTGCACATGGGTGGCGATGGCGAGCATTTCCTCGACGGCGCCCTTGCTCACCATCAGGTGATCGCCCAGGGCGTTCTTCACCACCACCGACAGGCGACGGCGAATGAAGTCGAACGGCAACTCGTCGACCTTGGCGTAGGCGTAGGGCGCCTGGAACTCACGCTCCTGGCCTGCGAAGTGCAGCACGGCCTGGTCCATCAGGTTGCGCACGCCGCTCTGGTGGTGGCTGTTGAGCCAGGCCAGTTCCAGCACGCGTTTGTCGCGCTCACCGTCGGTGCGCACATGGTGCTCGAGGATGATCCGGTCCTGGGTGAGGGTGCCGGTCTTGTCGGTGCACAGTACATCCATCGAACCGAGGTTCTGGATGGCGTTCAGGCGCTTGACCACCACTTTGCGCCGGGCCATGGCCACGGCGCCCTTGGCCAGGTTGGCGCTGACGATCATCGGCAGCATTTCCGGGGTCAGGCCCACGGCCACGGCGAGGGCGAAGAGGAAGGCATCGCCCCAGTCGCCCTTGACCAGGCCGTTGATCATGAACACCACCGGTACCATCACCAGCATGAAGCGGATCAGCAGGCTGCTGACGCTGTTCACGCCGCGGTCGAAGGCGGTCTGGCTGCGCGAGCCGGCGATGGCTTTGGCCAGGGAGCCGAAGTAGGTGCGCCGGCCGGTGGCGACCACCACGGCGCGGGCGCGGCCGCTGACCACGTTGGTGCCCATGAAGCAGATGTTCGGCAACTCGAGCAGGTTGTCCTGGTTGCCGCTGTCATCGGTGGCGGACTTCTGCGCGACATTGCCCAGGGTGTCGTACTTCTCGACCGGCAGTGCCTCGCCGGTGAGCACCGCCTGGCTGATGAACAGGTCGCGTGATTCGAGCAGGCGGATGTCGGCGGGAATCATGTCGCCCGCCGAAAGCTGCACGATGTCGCCGGCCACCAGTTCGTCCATGGGCACTTCGCGCAGGCGCGGCGGCTGGCCGAACTGTTCGCGGCGCAGCACGGTGGCGGTGGTGCGCACCATCGCCTTGAGGGTGTCGGCGGCCTTGTTCGAGCGGTACTCCTGCCAGAAGCGCAGCAGGCTGCTGAGGCTGACCATGGTCATGATGATGATGACCTTGGTCAAGTCGGCGTCGTCCGCTTCACCTGCGCTGATCGGCATCCAGTAGTCGGTGACGAAACTGATCCCGGCCAGGGTCAGCAGGACGTAGATGAAGGGGTTGTGCAGGGCCTTGAGCAGTTGCACCAGGGCGTGGGGTTGCTGGTCGTGGGCGACCTGGTTGGCGCCGTCGCGCTGCAGGCGCTTGGCGGCTTCGTGTTCGGTCAGGCCATGCTCGCTGGCATCGAGGTTGGCGAGGGTGACGGACAGGCCATTGCGCGCTTCACGGGCGGCGCGGGTGGACAGGCGGGTTTCGCGTTCGGCCTTGGCCGGTGCGGTGTTGCGGTGTTTGACGGTCATGTTGCTGTGCTCCTGCCGCTGCGGCGGCACGACACACAGACGTTTCACTCAGGGGGTGAACGTAGGCATGTCGGGTCGCAGAAAAATGCTTGGTTTTTCCGACAGTTGTCTGTCCGCTGCCGAGAGTCGGAAGTTGTTTCGGCAGCGAACTTTCTACTCGCGCAGTCCATGTTTGTATTCCTCGTTGATAAATAATGGGCAATAACGGTCCGGCGAACTTTCAATGTTGAAAGTTCGATCAAAAATTACTGTTCAATATCAGTTGTTCAGTGGAGCGTGTGGGGTCTCAGGCGAGCGCAAACGCGTGCCAGCGGCCCCCGTCTACCTGGAGGGTCCTGGCTGTCGTCATGGTGCCAGTGCAGGCGCAACTGGAGTTTTCCGTGGCAGGGGTGTGCCTGCCATACGGCACGCAACTGCGGGCCGCGCACGGCGGCCGAGGGCTGGGCTGGAGCGCACGGGCCACGGGGCGGCCTGGCGCGGGCCTGCAAACGCGCCAGGCAGGCGTGCAGGCGATGTGAAACGAATGACGTGAGGTTCATGAGCTTGCCTCCAACCGGCGGACACCGGCTGTGGCAAGTCACGGCGGAGCATCAGGCTCTGGCGCGGCTTGCCCGACCAGGGTGTCGGGACCGGTGTTCCGGTTCAAGTGCCTGACCGGGCCGTACGGCGGTGGTCAGGCAGCGACTAGATACTGTGTCCATTGAATTCTTCAGTGAATGGAAAAAAGGCCCCTTCTCTCAGGGCGAGCGAACTTTATTCAAGGGTAGTATCGAAGTCAACCGGGGAGGTGAACTTTAAATAAGTTTCATCTTGCTTGAGGGCTCCCTGTTGTTTGTAGGAAGCATTTGAAGTTTCCGGCCGGCCTCTGCGCGGAGGCCGGCTGGATATCACTGAGGGTGGCTAGTCCTGGGCGGGTGGCGCCATGCGCGCTTCCAGCTCGGCCACTTGCTTCTCCAGGGCTTCGAGGCGCGCGCGGGTGCGCGCCAGGACCACCATCTGGCTGTCGAATTCTTCCCGGCTGACCAGGTCCAGCTTGCTGAACGCGCTCTGCATCAGGATCTTGAACTGGCTTTCGAGTTCGGCGCGCGGCTGCGCGGTGTCGCCGCTGAACAGGCGCGCGGCCTGGTCGCTCAGGGCGTCGAGAAGGGCTTTGGGCGCGAGCATGGGTCAGGCTGTTCCGTGGCGTGTGAAAGGTGGGCAGTGTAGCACGGCGCATTTCGGCGGTCGGACGCACACTTTTTGAGCAGCCGCTGGCGGCTCGACGCACCAGAATCGTGCAGCTTTCAGCGTACTGGCCATGGGCTAATCCCGAGCATTGTGCGCAACTACTTGTTTTCCGGCCCTTTGCCGGATCTGGCAAGGTTTCTGCAAAGGCCTCTGTGCGCCATGCACTGATGCAGTCCCTTGTGATCGGGCAGTGTGCAGGCGGAGCCGCAAGGCTCCCTCTCCACCCGCCGAAACGTGTGTCGGTGGGGGAATGGAGCCGACGACGCGTTACAAAGCCAGGCGCTGCGCTTAGACTTGAGACGGGTTTGTTTTCCTGGGGCAAGTCCACCAAATCGGGAGAAGAGTTTCATGAAGCTAGTCACTGCCATCATCAAGCCGTTCAAGCTGGACGACGTGCGCGAGTCGCTGTCGGAAATCGGCGTGCAAGGCATCACCGTGACCGAAGTCAAGGGCTTCGGCCGGCAGAAAGGCCACACCGAGCTGTACCGTGGCGCCGAATACGTGGTCGATTTCCTGCCCAAGGTCAAGATCGATGTCGCCATCGATGACAAGGACCTGGACCGGGTGATCGAAGCCATCACCAAGGCGGCCAACACCGGCAAGATCGGCGACGGCAAGATCTTCGTGGTGAATCTGGAGCAGGCGATCCGCATCCGTACCGGCGAAACCGATACCGACGCGATCTAAGCGACACAACAAGCCTCACCAAACCCAAACGCCCCAGGAGAAAACAAATGACTCTGCGCAAGATCGCAGGGCTAGGAGCCCTATTGTCCCTCGTAATGCCTGGCCTGGCCCTGGCAGAGGAAGCAGCCGCCCCGGTACTGAACTCCGGCGACACCGCCTGGATGCTCACGGCCACGGCGCTGGTACTGTTCATGACCATCCCGGGCCTGGCCCTGTTCTACGGTGGCATGGTGCGCTCCAAGAACCTGCTGTCGGTGATGATGCAATGCTTCGCCATCACCGGTCTGATCAGCATCCTGTGGGTCATCTACGGCTACAGCATCGCCTTCGATACCACCGGTATGGAAAAGGGCGTGCTCAACTTCAACTCGTTCATCGGCGGCTTCTCCAAAGCCTTCCTCGCCGGTGTGACGCCGTCTGGCCTGACCTCGGCCACCGCGCTGTTCCCTGAGGCGGTGTTCATCACCTTCCAGATGACCTTCGCCATCATCACCCCGGCACTGATCGTCGGTGCCTTTGCCGAACGCATGAAGTTCTCCGCCATGCTGGTGTTCATGGGCGTGTGGTTCACCCTGGTCTATGCGCCGATCGCGCACATGGTCTGGAGCGGTGACGGCGCACTGATGTGGGACTGGGGCGTACTGGACTTCGCGGGCGGCACCGTGGTGCACATCAACGCCGGTATCGCAGGCCTGGTGGCGTGCCTGGTACTGGGCAAGCGCAAAGGCTACCCGACCACGCCGATGGCTCCGCACAACCTCGGCTACACCCTGGTCGGCGCTGCCATGCTGTGGATCGGCTGGTTCGGCTTCAACGCAGGTTCCGCTGCAGCGGCCAACGGCACTGCCGGCATGGCCATGCTGGTGACCCAGATCGCCACCGCCGCCGCCGCGCTGGGCTGGATGTTCGCCGAGTGGATCGGCCACGGCAAACCTAGTGCCCTGGGCATCGCTTCGGGTGTGGTCGCCGGCCTGGTCGCCATCACTCCGGCTGCCGGCACCGTCGGCCCGATGGGCGCCCTGGTAATCGGCCTGGCGTCGGGTGTGATCTGCTACTTCTGCGCCACCAGCCTCAAGCGCAAGCTGGGTTACGACGACTCGCTGGATGCCTTCGGTGTGCATGGTATCGGCGGTATCGTCGGCGCGATTCTCACCGGTGTGTTCGCAGCACCGGCCCTGGGCGGCTTCGGCGCGGTCACCGATATCGGTGCGCAGGTCTGGGTCCAGGCCAAGGGCGTGATCTTCACCGTGGCCTACACCGCCATCGTCACCTACGTGATCCTCAAGGTGCTGGACGTGGTAATGGGCCTGCGGGTCAACGAAGAAGAAGAGTCGGTCGGCCTCGACCTGGCTCAGCACAACGAGCGCGGCTACAACCTGTAACCGCCCTGCAGTAAAAAACTTGCCCGGCTTGTCCGGGCATTTTTTTGCCTGATTTTTACCGTTTCGCCGGTAGGCAAACGGTTTATCCGGCACGTTCGTGACGCAGGCAGAAAACTTACAGAAAAGCGGGTACTGATGGAGCTTTGTTTTTTCTCCCGGCGCGCTAGAATGCGCGCCGGAAGGGTGTTTGCAGTGCCTTCCACACACTTCGCCACGCTTTGCTAGGCTTGCCAATAGCGCAAGGCCAGCAGCGGTGGCTCAAGGATTTCGTCAGATCCCGCCAGGAGCTGGGATCTGCTGGGTGAAACGCCCTCACCAGGGGCCGTACATCCAAGGCAGTGGCCAACCCACGGCCAGTTGAATTTTCACTGGTGGCTGCCGGTCTACGGCATCACTGGTCTATAACTAACCTGCTTTTCGCAAGTCATGAGGTAGAACATGAGCGACGACGATCTGGAAAATGATGACCTCGAAGTAGGCGACGAAGACGAGGGTGATGAGGCCCTTGAAGCGGCATCCGACGACGGCGCGGAAGACGCCGGCGACGACGACAGCAGCCCTGCACCTGCCGCCAAAGGCAAGTCCAAGGCGGCGGTCTCGGTAGACGAGATGCCGAGCATGGAAGCCAAGCAGAAGGAACGCGATGCGCTGGCGCGCGCCATGGAAGAGTTCCTGGCGCGCGGTGGCAAGGTCCAGGAAGTCGAGGCCAACGTGGTCGCCGATCCGCCCAAGAAGCCGGACAACAAGTACGGCAGCCGCCCTATCTGAGTGGCTGGATACAAAAAAAGCCCGCGGTCGCTGCGGGCTTTTTTGTGGGTGGAATTTGGGTGTTCGTGCGGGCTTGCCCCGCGATAGGGCCGTCAGCGCCAGCGTGCCAGCACCTCGGGCAACTGCGACAGGCGCTGGATCTCGGCATCGGGCGCCTGCTCGCCGGCCCAGGCCTTGCCCTGGGGGTTGAACCAGACTGCGCGTAAGCCGGCGCGTTGGGCCCCGGCGATGTCGTCACCCGGATGATCGCCGACATGCACTGCGGCACTTGCCTCCACTTCACCGCGCTTGAGGGCTTCGCGGAAGGGCGCAGGGTCGGGCTTGCCGATCCCCAGGTCCTCGGCGCACAGGGCGAAGCGGAAGTAGTCCGAAATCCCCAGCCGCCGCACATCGGCATTGCCGTTGGTCACGACGCCCAGCACATAGTGATGGCGCAGGATTTCCAGCACCGGCTGCACTTCGGGAAACACCTCGACCTGATGCCGGGCATGCAGGAACACCTCGAAGGCTTCATTGGCGAGCGTCTGGGCGTGTTGCTCGCTGTAGCCGACCTCGGACAGTGCGTGGAACAGCACGCGCCGGCGCAGGGCGCTGATGCGGTGCTTGAGGCCCGGTTCGGCCTGCACCAGGCGTTCGCGGATGGCATACAGGTGCTCGACCGGCACACCGCCCAGGGTTGGGGCATTGGCGGCAAGCCAGTCGCGCAGGACGGTTTCGGCACTGGTGATCACCGGTGCGGTATCCCACAGGGTGTCGTCCAGGTCGAAGGTGATCAGCTTGATACTCATGAGTCGCTGCCTTTGCTGCGTTTGGCTCGGGGATGGGCGCTGTCGTAGACGGCGGCCAGGTGCTGGAAGTCCAGGTGGGTATAGATCTGCGTGGTGCTGATGTCGGCGTGACCGAGCATCTCCTGTACCGCGCGCAGGTCCTGGGACGATTCGAGCAGGTGGCTGGCGAAGGAGTGGCGGAGCATGTGCGGGTGCAGGTGCTGGCCCAGTTCGCGTTCTCCGGCGACCTTGACCCGCAACTGGATGGCCCGTGGTCCCAGGCGCTTGCCTTGGCGGGTGACGAACATCGCACCGTCGCGTGGCGCGCTGATCCCGCGCAGTTTCAGCCACGCCTGCAGCGCTTCGCGCGCCTTGCGCCCGACCGGCAGGACGCGGGACTTGCCACCCTTGCCCTGCACCTGGACCAGTCCGCCGGCCAGGTCCAGTTGTTCGAGGTCGAGGTTGGTCAGTTCCGACAGGCGCAGGCCCGAGGAGTAGAACAGTTCGAGAATGGCCTGGTCGCGACGGGCGATGAAGTCGTCGTCGACGCCGCCGTCGAGCAGTTGCAGGGCGCGGTCGGTGTCGAGGGTCTTGGGCAGGCGACGCTCACCCTTGGGCGGGGTCAGGCCGTTGGCCGGATCGTGCTGGCA
The DNA here is from genome assembly GCF_001320965.1 of Pseudomonas sp. NBRC 111143. NCBI lineage: Bacteria > Pseudomonadati > Pseudomonadota > Gammaproteobacteria > Pseudomonadales > Pseudomonadaceae > Pseudomonas > Pseudomonas sp. NBRC 111143. The sequence continues at coordinate 10,055 of NZ_BCBT01000006.1, forward strand.
CAGCCCCTCACGGTTGAGGTAGCGATACAGGCCGCGCACCGCCGAGAGCAGGCGCGCCAGGCTGCGCGATGACTGGCCGTGGTGGTGCAGGCGTGCGATCAACTGGCGCAGTTGCTGGATCTGCAGGGCCTGCCAGCTGGCGATGCCCTGGGTGTTGCAGAATTCGACCACTTTCTCCAGGTCGCGGCGGTAGGCCAGCTGGGTGTGCTCGGACACCTGGCGCTCGTTGCGCAGGTGCGCGCAATAAGCTTCCAGCTGGCGTTCCATCAGCGTACCGAGCGCAGCGTCTGGGTGAAGCGCGGAACCACGCGACCGAGGACTTCGGCGATGTAGGTGAGGAACAGGGTGCCGACGCTGCTCTTGTAGTGCTGCGGGTCGCGGCTGCCAATGGCCAGCACGCCGTGCAAGCCCTGATGCTCCAGCGAGGCGACGGCACTGGATCCGACGTCCTTGCGCTGGTCTTCGCCGAACAGGAATGCCAGCTCATGCTCGCGCAGGTTGCCGCTGACCGTCTTGCCACTGCCCAGCAGGCCACCGATGGCTTGTTGCGCCTCGGCACTGCTGACCCAGCGGCCGACCGGCGCGGCGTTCTCACCGAACAGGATCAGGCTGACGAAGGGCACCTGGAACTCCTGGCGCAAGCTGTCTTCGACCGCCATTACCACTTCCTCCAGGCTGCTGGCGTCGAGCAGGTCGAGGATGAGGCGGCGGGTCTTGTCGAACAGCCGGTCGTTGTCGCGGGCCACATCCATCAATTGCGACAGGCGATGGCGCATCTCGATGTTGCGGTCACGCAGCAGCTTGAGCTGACGTTCCACCAGCGACACGCTGTCGCCGCGCTGGTGGGGGATGCGCTGCTCGATGAGCAGTTCGTCATGTTCGGAGAAGAAGGTTGGGTGGGCACGCAGGTAGGCGACCACCGCCTCGGCGTCGAGGTCGGCGGCTTGCTTGGGTACAACCTGTGGCTGATCGGTCATGGCGGATACTCGCTTAGAGACGAACCTGTCCTTCGTAGACGCGTACGGCTGGGCCGGTCATCAATACCGGTTTGCCGGGGCCAGCCCATTCGATGCTCAGGCGCCCGCCCGGCAGGTCGATGGACACGGGAGAGTCCATCCAGCCCTGGGCGATGGCTGCCACGGCGGCGGCGCAGGCGCCGGTACCGCAGGCCTGTGTTTCGCCGGCACCGCGCTCCCAGACCCGCAGGTTGGCACGGTGGCGGTCGACGACCTGGATGAAGCCGGCGTTGACCCGCTGCGGGAAGCGCGGGTGGTGCTCGATCTTAGGGCCCAGCTCATGCACGGGGGCACTGCGCACGTCATCTACGCGCAGCACCGAATGCGGGTTGCCCATGGACACGGCGGCGATCGAGTGGACCTGGCCATCGACTTCCAGTGGATAGCTCAGCGCCTGCTGGTCGGCAACGAAGGGGATATCTGCCGGGACGAAGCGCGGCGGGCCCATGTCGACACAGACCTGGCCGTCGTTCTGCACATCAAGCTCGATGACACCGCCTTTGGTTTCGACGCGGATACGTTTCTTGGCGGTCAGGCGCTTGTCCAGCACGAAACGGGCAAAGCAGCGCGCGCCGTTGCCGCACTGTTCGACTTCGGAGCCATCGGCATTGAAGATCCGGTAGCGGAAATCCACTTCCGGATTGCTCGGTGCCTCGACGATCAGCAGCTGGTCGAAGCCGATGCCGGTGTGGCGATCACCCCACTGCTTGGCATGCTTGGGCTGGATGTGCGCGTGCTGGCTGACCAGGTCCAGGACCATGAAGTCGTTGCCCAGCCCGTGCATCTTGGTGAAACGCAGCAGCATGGGTTCACTCCGGCAGCAGGCTTTCGCCGGCGAACAGTTCGGCAATGGTCTCGCGGCGGCGGACTTCGAAGGCCTGGTCGCCATCGACCAGGATTTCGGCGCAACGGCCACGGGTGTTGTAGTTCGAGCTCATGACGAAACCATAGGCGCCCGCGGACTGCACGGCCAGCAGGTCGCCTTCGGCCAGGTTCAGCTGGCGGTCCTTGGCGAGGAAGTCACCGGTTTCGCAGATCGGGCCGACCAGGTCGTAGGCACGGCCTTCGCCTTCACGTGGCTTGACCGCGCTGACGCCCATCCAGGCCTGGTACAGCGCCGGACGGATCAGGTCGTTCATCGCCGCATCGATGATGGCGAAGTCCTTGTGCTCGGTGTGCTTGAGGTATTCGACGCGGGTCAGCAGTACGCCGCCGTTGGCGACGATGTAGCGGCCCGGCTCGAACACCAGGGCCAGGTCGCGTGCGCCGACGCGTTCTCGGATGGCCTTGATGTAGTCGGCCACCAACGGTGGTTGTTCGTCGCGATAGCGCACGCCGACGCCGCCGCCCAGGTCGAGGTGACGCAGGTGAATACCGCAGTCGGCAAGGCGGTCGACCAGGTCGAGCAGGCGGTCGAGGGCGTCAAGGAACGGGTCAACGGTGGTCAGTTGCGAGCCGATGTGGCAGTCGACGCCGACCACGTCCAGGTTGGGCAACTGTGCAGCGCGCACGTAGATGGCTTCGGCATCGGCGATGGCGATGCCGAACTTGTTCTCTTTGAGGCCGGTGGAGATGTACGGATGGGTGCCGGCATCGACGTCCGGGTTGACCCGCAGCGAGACCGGGGCGATCTTGCCCATCTCGGCGGCCACCACTTGCAGGCGCTCGAGTTCGTCGGTGGATTCGACGTTGAAGCAGTGCACGCCGACTTCCAGCGCGCGGCGCATGTCTTCACGGGTCTTGCCGACGCCGGAGAACACCACGCGGTCGGCCCGGCCGCCGGCTGCCAGCACACGCTCCAGTTCGCCACCGGAAACGATGTCGAAGCCCGCGCCAAGGCGCGCAAGCAGGTTCAGCACGCCGAGGTTGGAGTTGGCCTTGACCGCGAAGCACACCAGGTGCTCGACCCCTTGCAGGGCGTCGGTGTAGCTACGGTACTGGGCCTCGATGTGGGCGCGCGAGTAGACGTAGGTGGGGGTGCCGAAACGTTCGGCGATGGCCGACAGGGCCACGCCTTCCGCGAACAGTTCACCGTCGCGGTAGTTGAATGCGTCCATTGGATTTCCTTACTGCTCTGGCGACTGCTCGGGCAGCGATTCTTCGTCTTGCGGGGCGGCCTTGGCCGGCTGCGCGTGCTGGTGCGACGACTTGCGTGCGCTCTTGCCGTCCTTGCCGTCTTCAGGCAGGTACAGGGGGCCTTTCTGACCGCAGGCCGAAACGAGGCAGGCTACAGCGACCAGCGCCGCAATGGAGGAAATCAGGCGCTTCATGGGTGAAATCCTTTGAAATAAGCAGTATTGCGCCCGAGTATACCGAGCGACCGGCGGATTGCCTATGCAAGGGCCGGTCCGTCGGGCGGGCCAGGCTTGCTGGCTGTGAGGGTTGGGCTTGGTGCTGCCGGTCGCTAGTCTTTGCAATCAGCGCCCAGCGGTCGTATCGTGCCCGGCTTGCGTGTGTGCAGCCATTTTCGAGGTTCCTGCAATGAGTTTGAGCGAAGCGCGTTTCCACGACCTGGTCGACGCGACCCAACAGGCCCTGGAGGATCTGTTCGATGAGACCGACCTGGATCTGGACATGGAAAACTCCGCCGGTGTCCTGACAATCAAGTTCGACAACGGCAGCCAACTGATCTTCAGCCGCCAGGAGCCGCTGCGTCAGCTGTGGCTGGCCGACCGCTCGGGCGGTTTCCACTTCGACTATGACGAAGAGAGCGGCAAGTGGGTCTGCGAGAAGAGCGAAGAACTGCTCGGTGAGATGCTCGAGCGCATCGTCTGGGAGCGAGTCGGCGAGAAGCTGGACTTCGACGAGATCTGAGATGAGCGAGCAACCGCGGCCGCCCAAGCCGCTCTACAGCAACGTCAGCCCGGCCGTGCCTTCGCCGTGCATCAGCGTCTGCCGACTCGACGAGCGTCGGGTCTGCACCGGATGCATGCGGCATGTGGAGCATATCCGAGAATGGCGTTCGGCCGATGACGAACGGCGGCGGCAGATCTGCCGCGAGGCCGACGCGCTGAGGGCTTCGACGCCACAGGCTTGAGTATTTGCCCGGCTGTGGTAGTGTCAATCCGGTACTGGCCGCGCCAGAAGCATTCTCAAACCCCGCCCTTGGGCGGGGTTTTGCTTTATCTACAGCTTGAAATACCTCGTTGAAAGGAGTCTGACTGGACCATGAGCACCAAGCCTTCCCTCATCCTCACCCGACTGGACGTGCAGCGTCTTGAGCGTCTGCTCGACAGCCTCGACGAAAGCACGCCGGGTGTGCTCGCCCTGCAGGACGAGCTGGACCGCGCCGAACAGGTGGTCGGCCACGAGGAGGTCCCGGCGGGCGTGGTGACCATGAACTCGCGCGTGCACTGCCGCGAGGAAGCCACCGGCAAGGATTATCACCTGACCCTGGTCTACCCGAAGGACGCAGGCGTGGAAGGCAACGTCTCGATCCTGGCGCCGATCGGCTGTGCGCTGCTGGGGTTGTCGGTGGGCGACCAGATCGACTGGCCGGCGCCGGGTGGCAAGACGCTCAAGCTCAAGCTGCTCGAGGTGGAATACCAGCCTGAAGCGGCGGGTGATTTCGACCTCTGAACGGCATCACCTACAAACCAGCCTGTAGCTGCTCCAGCCCATCATTGAGCGACTGCTCCAGTTCGCGCTTGTAGCGCAGGAACAGCACCGTCGAGCCCTGTTCGTCCTCAAGCAGTTCGGACAGATCCAGGTCGGTGATGTAGCAGCGGTAGTTCCCGGCGCTGCGGCGCTGGCGCAGAATCTGCCGGGCGACCACGGCATACAGCTGGTCGCCGTGATCGAGCTGGGAAAACTCCTGCTGGTCGCAATACAGCGTGACATGCACGTCATCCCCCGCGCCTGCCTGGAGAATCGCCTGCACTTCGTAGTACGGCTGGCCGCCCGCGACCTGTGGCGCGGGCCGAGGCTCCAGGGCACGGCATTTGCCTGGGCCGTTGGGCAGTAGCTGGTAGTAGAGGATGTCCAGCGCGGCCTGTTGCAGGCTGTCGAGCGGCAGTTGGGCATCGCGGCGTACCACGACCGACTGCAGAAAGCGTTGCAGGGGCAGCAGCAGGTGGCTTTCGTCCTGCAGTGGCAGCCGCTGCTGCCAGAGTGCGTTGTACTCGTCGAGTACGTAGAGTTCGGCCCAGCCTTCGTGCAGGCGATAGAACACTTGGATGCAACCCGGCTGGCCCTGCTCCAGCACCAGCGGCAAGTCGTGGTCCTGCAGGGCGTTGGCGTCGAGGTACAGCGGACTGTACTGGCTGCGCTCCTCGCCGAGGTGGGCGAGCACGGCATCCTGGTCGTCCAGGGTGGTCAGGCTGACCTGGCCGGGCACCAGGTCCAGCACATGGGTGTGCTGCGCCACCTGCAGCAGGTAGCGGTGGTTCAGGCCCTGATCCAGCAGCGACTGCACGGTCTCGAAGATGTCTTCGACGCGCTGGGCGATCGCTTGCGCGCGGTTGTGGCAGAAACAGCGCACCCGTAACCGCGGACGCTGCGTGCGTGGGCCTTGGCTGTTGAGAAAATCACGCAAGCAGCGCATCAGCGCGTGCTCGCCGTCGTAGCGCTGCACCAGCACTTCGTTCCAGCTGTTCAGGGTGATCTGGTCGAAGGTCAGCACCAGGTTTTCGCGCACCCCGGCATAGCTCAGCGAGTCAGTGCGCTCGGTGGTCATCAGGATGTTCAGGTCGCGGTGATGACGCAGCGGGTCGATGCCAACGTTGACCAGCAACAGGATTTCGTCGGCCACGCTTGGTTGCAGCAGGCGGATTTCGCTGACGGTATCCAGCGGTAGCGCGATGGTCTGCTGCAGGCTGCCGAGCAGGTTGAACAGCTCGAATTCGCTCAGGTCGCTGACACCAGGGTGCAGAGCCAGGCGGGTGCTGCTGTCGATGACGCCGTTGCGGTGCGCCCAGGTCAGCAGTTCGAGCAGTTCGCGGCAGCGTTTGATCGGGCTGAAATGTTCCCACTCGTGCACGCCCAGGTTGCCGTTGTACAGGCCCCAGTGGTGGGTGCCCGGCTCCTTGCGGTTGGGCGACTGGACGAGGGTGAGCGTGTCTTCGGCGACGTCCGGGGCGATGCCCGGGTTGATGACCTCGATCTTGCCGGCGCGGCGCTCGAAGGCTGCGTACAGGCGCCGGCCCAGCACGTTGAGGTCGCGTTGATCGGCGCGGCTGCTGGCGTTCTGGTCGCGGGCGAACTGGCTGAGGAAGCGGTAGCTGTAGTTCAGCTCGGCAACCAGCTCGCGACGCTCGACCGCCACCTGGCGGACCTTCCACTGGCTGCGGCTGTCGAGCAGGGCCAGTTGGCGCTCGTCCCAGCCCCACTCCTCGGTCAGGCGCTCCAGGAGCTGGCGCTGCCAGCCGGTGCTGCGTGTGCGAGCCAGGGCGCTGAGCTTCTTGTTGACCTTCAGGTAGAGGCTGCGTCGCACCAGCTCCAGGCGCGCGTGCTCGCCGCGGCGCTGCAGGTACTGCTCGATCCGCCGGTAGACCATGACATAAGGATCCAGCTCGTCGAGGTCCAGGCGGTTGGCGAACACCGCACGTTTGTAGTCCAGGCTCAGGCAGCGCACTTCGGGGTGCTCGCTGGCGTAGACCTCGGTCAGCAGCAGCTTGAGCAGCGATTTGTAGGGCGAGTCGATGCCCTTGAACAGTTGCCACAGCCCGGCGCCGACGAACTCACCCGGCGGGATGTGGGCGAGGTGGCCGAGGTCGAGGTCGTCCTGGGCGCGAATGAAGCGCTTGGACAGCAGCGTCTGGGTGTAAGCCTGGTAGTTGTGCTCTTCGTAGACCGGCACCAGCCACCACAGCGGCGTGCGTCCGGCCAGCCAGATCGCCGTGCGATAGAACTCGTCGAGCAGCAGGTAATGCTGGGTGGTGCCGCAGTCGTCCGAACTGAGCTGGCTGTCGCGTTCGCCCTGGACAAAGCCCTGGGGCTCGATCAGGAAGAAATGCGCCTCGGCGCCTTGGGTAGCGGCCCAGGCCTCGAGCAACTGGCATTTGCGCCGCAGCTCGGCCAGGGCGCCCTCGCCAATCCCCGGCGCATGACAGACCCACAGGTCCATGTCGCTCTGCTCGGCCTGGGCCAGGGTGCCCAGACTGCCCATGAGGAACAGGCCGTGAATCGGCCGTGGCGGGTTGCCGTGGCGGGGCTTGTAGGTGAAGGAGCGGGTCAGGCGCTGGGCCTCGGCCAACAGATCGGCATCCGGTTCGAAGCCCGAGACGCCCGCTGGCGTGCTGCCCGACACATAGCCCGGCAGCAGCGGATGATTGACGTGGAAGAACAGCGGCAGCAGCGTCAGTACCTGCTGCTGGCGGCTGGACAGTCCTTCCATGGCCCGCTCGAGACGCCCCTGGTTCAGCTGGAGAAAACGCCCGCGCAGGGTCGACAGCACCTTGCGGTCGATACCTTCGTGCAGATCGGGGCGAATTTCATGGGGGTGGTTCATGACGCACTCAGGCAGACCGGGGGAGCACCGGCGAGTTTAGCCTGAGTGGCGAGGGTGGATAAGAGGGTGAGTGGCATTTTGACGCCATTTTTCCAGCGTCTGAGAAAGTGCGGTGTCTTTATGGGCCTCATCGCGGGACAAGCCCGCTCCCACAGATCCAACCAGACCCTTGAAAACGGTGCTGCACCTGTGGGAGCGGGCTTGTCCCGCGATGAGGCCGGTGCAGTTATGCAGGTTGTGGGGTCTTCAGAACATTCAACAGCAACTGCACGCTCTCCACCGCATCGTGTCCCAGGCTGGTCAGGTAACCGCCGTCTGGCTGATCGGTCAGTTGCTTGTCATGCAGGCGTTTGGCCGCAGCGACCAGGGCTGGCGAGGCATTGGCGTGAATCTTGATCCCTTCCTGGCTGCTGTCGAGGTTGAACAGCGCAAGGACTTCCAGTTCGGCGACCAATTCGGGGGTAAAGGACATGGGGCGACTCCTGACTTCTCAGACGAGGATGGAAGTCAGGAGTGTAGTCAGGCTTCGTCGTCGTCGCCTTGATTTGCCTCAGGTGGCAATTCGGGCAGGGCACGCAGGGCATTTTCGTACCACTCGGTATCGAATGCGCGGTCCTCGGTGAGCAGCGCGTCGATCTCGATGGCCAGCACGTGGGCCATGAGGTTGAGGATGTCTTCGCGTTCGTAGCCGACCAGGGTCAGCTTGTTGAAGGTGGCCTTGGCCGCAGGCGGATTGCCGCTCTCGATCTGGTTCTCGATGGCCTGGGTCAGCGTCGCCTCGGCGAATTCTTCGTCGTCGTTTTCGATATCGGTGGGTTCGCTCATGGCGCTACTCCTGTGATGAAAGCGACAGTGTGCCATGCCTGTGTCGGCAATGCCCGGTCATCGACGCGCGCCATGATGCTGGTCAGGGGGTGGCCAGGCGGCTATAACAGCCAGGCCAACCCCTTACGGCCTGGAGGCTGTCGTTCATGCTCAAGCTCTACGGATTCGCGGTCAGCAACTACTACAACATGGTCAAGCTGGCCCTGCTGGAAAAAGGCGTGCCCTTCGAGGAAGTGCCGTTCGTTTCCGGGCAGACACCCGAGGTGCTGGCCATCAGCCCGCGTGGCAAGGTTCCGGTGCTGGGAACCGAACACGGCTTTCTCAGTGAGACAAACGTGATCCTCGACTACATCGAGCAGACCCACCCCGAGCATCCGCTGCTGCCCAGTGATGCATTCGGGCAGGCCAAGGTGCGTGAGCTGCTCAAGGAGATCGAGCTGTACATCGAACTGCCTGCACGTACCTGCTACGCCGAAGCGTTCTTCGGTACGGCGGTGGAGCCGCTGATCAAGGAGCGGGCGCGCAGCGAGCTGCTGGCAGGTTTTGCCACGCTCAAGCGCAACGGCAAGTTCGCGCCTTATGTCGCTGGCGAAAAGCTGACCCTGGCTGACCTGATGTTCTGCTTCTCGGTCGACCTGGCGTGTGCGGTGGGCAAGAAGGTGCTGGGGATCGATTTCCTGGCGGACTTCCCACAGGCAGCGGCGCTGTTGGGGAAGCTGCGCGAGCATCCGCACATGGCGCGGATCGTGGCGGACAAGGAGGCGGCGATGCCAAGGTTCATGGAGATGGTGCAGAACAAGCGGTGATGGGAAGAAGGGCCGCTGTGCGGCCCTTCACGGCACAAGGCCGCTTCACAGGGTTCGAGGTGTCCTGTGGCAGCGGCCTTGTGTGGTGATTCGAGGGCGCGGCCCTTGGTACGCGCTTAGCGGGAAGCCAGCAGCGCCTTGCCGCGCGCCACCGCTGCACGCACTTGTGCCGGCGCGGTGCCGCCGATGTGGTTGCGCGCGTTCACCGAGCCTTCCAGGGTGAGTACGGCAAACACATCCTGCTCGATCTGGTCGCTGAACTGACGCAGCTCGTCCAGGCTCATCTCGGCCAGGTCCTTGCCGGTGTCGACGCCGTACTTCACGGCGTGCCCGACAATCTCGTGGCAGTCGCGGAATGGCAGGCCGCGGCGCACCAGGTAGTCGGCAAGGTCGGTGGCGGTGGAGAAACCACGCAGCGCCGCTTCACGCATGATTGCGTGCTTGGGCTTGATCGCCGGGATCATGTCGGCAAAGGCACGCAGCGAGTCGCGCAGGGTGTCGGCGGCGTCGAACAGCGGTTCCTTGTCTTCCTGGTTATCCTTGTTGTAGGCCAGCGGCTGGCCTTTCATCAGCGTGAGCAGGCCGGTCAGGGCGCCGAACACGCGGCCGGTCTTGCCACGCACCAGCTCCGGGACGTCCGGGTTCTTCTTCTGCGGCATGATCGAGCTACCGGTGCAGAAGCGATCAGGCAGGTCGATGAACTGGAACTGCGCACTGGTCCACAGCACCAGCTCTTCGGAGAAGCGCGACAGGTGCATCATCGCCACGCTGGCGGCCGCACAGAATTCGATGGCGAAGTCACGGTCCGAGACGCCGTCCAGCGAGTTGCCGGCCACGGCTTCGAAGCCCAGCAGCTTGCAGGTCAGTTCACGGTCGATCGGGTAGGTGGTACCGGCCAGCGCTGCGCTGCCCAGCGGCATGCGGTTGGCGCGCTTGCGGCAGTCGACCAGGCGCTCGTAGTCGCGGCTGAGCATTTCGAACCAGGCCAGCAGATGGTGGCCGAAGGTCACCGGCTGGGCGGTCTGCAGGTGGGTGAAGCCGGGCATGACGGTTTCGGCTTCGCGCTCGGCCTGCTCCAGCAGACCCTGTTGCAGGCGGGTGATCTCGTTCAGGATCAGGTCGATCTCGTCACGCAGCCACAGGCGGATGTCGGTGGCGACCTGGTCGTTGCGGCTACGACCGGTGTGCAGTTTCTTGCCGGTGATACCGATGCGGTCGGTCAGGCGTGCCTCGATGTTCATGTGCACGTCTTCGAGGTCGACACGCCAGTCGAACTGACCCGCTTCGATTTCACCCTGGATGGTCTTCAGGCCATCGATGATGGTGTCGCGCTCGGCGTCGGAGAGTACGCCGACCTGCGCCAGCATGGTGGCGTGGGCGATCGAACCCATGATGTCGTGACGGTACAGGCGCTTGTCGAAATCGACCGAGGCGGTGAAACGGGCGACGAAGGCGTCGACGGGCTCACTGAAGCGGCCGCCCCAGGACTGGTTGGTCTTGTCGGTGCTCATGGATCCACTCATAGAAGGCGTGAATGAAAAAGTGGCGCCGATCATAGCAGGGTTGGGCTTCGCTAAGCAGGGCGCCGGTCGCGAGAAAATTGCCGGTCTACGCCGGGTGGCGGGCGCCACAGGATATTCAACGATTGAACGGCAGTGTTCCACGGACCGTCTACAGTTGGACAGAGGACTGGCAGCGATTCTGCCAGGCCAGTGAATCTTTGGCCTTCGCATGGGTCTGTAGCGTGACCGTTACAACGGTCACCGACTCCTGTCTACGCTTGTACCCACTGCGAGACTCACTCAGGAATCCAGCGCAATTATGAATGTCCTGATCGTTGATGATGAACCCCAGGCCCGCGAGCGCCTGAGCCGACTGCTTGGTGAGCTCGAGGGCTATACGGTGCTTGAGCCCAGTGCCACCAATGGCGAGGAGGCCCTGGCGCTGATCGATAGCCTCAAACCCGATGTCGTCCTGCTGGACACCCGCATGCCGGGCCTCGATGGCCTGCAGGTGGCGGCGCGTCTGTGCGAACGCGAGGCGCCACCGGCGCTGGTGTTCTGCCTCGATGACGACGAGCAGGAGGCATTCAGCCAGAGCGCCCTCAGCCATGTAGGTCGCACGACCCAGCCCCAGGCCCTGCGCGATGCCCTGCGCAAGGCGGAAAAACCCAACCGCACCCAGCTCGCCGCCCTGACCCGCCCGTCCACCGAAAGCGGAGGCGGCCCGCGCAGTCATATCAGTGCGCGAACGCGCAAGGGTATCGAGCTGATTCCCCTGCCCCAGGTGATCTACTTCATTGCCGACCACAAGTACGTGACCTTGCGCCACGAGTCTGGCGAAGTGCTGCTGGACGAGCCGCTGAAATCGCTGGAAGACGAATTCGGCGAGCGCTTCGTGCGTATCCATCGCAACGCCCTGGTGGCCCGCGAGCGTATCGAGCGCCTGCAGCGCACACCGCTGGGGCATTTCCAGCTGTTTCTCAAAGGCCTCGACGGCGATGCCCTGACTGTCAGCCGCCGGCATGTGGCCGGTGTGCGCAAGATGATGCAGACGCTCTGACCGAGGTGAATGCCGGCCGCTGCCAGGGATGGCGGGCCAGGTGATGACCTGGATCTGCTAGCGAGGCTGGCGGAGCTGTTATCATCGGCGGCATTTCTCTGCTTCGGGGCGTTACATGTCCACTCGCGAAATCCGCATTGCTACCCGTAAAAGTGCCCTGGCCCTGTGGCAGGCCGACTATGTCAAAGCTCGCCTTGAGCAGGCCCATCCGGGCCTGGTCGTGACCCTGGTGCCGATGGTCAGCCGCGGCGACAAGCTGCTCGACTCGCCCCTGGCGAAAATCGGCGGCAAGGGCCTGTTCGTCAAGGAACTGGAAACCGCCCTGCTCGACAACGAAGCCGATATCGCCGTGCATTCGATGAAGGATGTGCCCATGGACTTCCCCGAAGGCCTGGGCCTGTACTGCATCTGCGAGCGCGAAGACCCGCGCGACGCCTTCGTTTCCAACACGTTCGACAGTCTTGAGGCGCTGCCGGCCGGCAGCGTCGTCGGCACCTCCAGCCTGCGCCGCCAGGCCCAGTTGCTGGCGCGCCGCCCTGATCTGGAAATCCGCTTTCTGCGCGGCAACGTCAATACCCGCCTGGCCAAGCTCGACGCCGGTGAGTACGACGCCATCATCCTGGCTGCCGCAGGCTTGATCCGCCTGGGCTTCGAAGACCGCATCACCTCCAGCATCAGTGTCGATGACAGCCTGCCGGCCGGTGGCCAGGGTGCTGTCGGTATCGAGTGTCGCAGCGCCGACAGTGAGATCCACGCCTTGCTGGCGCCGCTCAACCACCCCGATACCGCTGACCGCGTGAAGGCCGAGCGGGCGATGAACAAGCACCTCAACGGTGGCTGCCAGGTACCGATCGCCTGCTATGCCGTGCTTGAAGACGATCAATTGTGGCTGCGTGGCCTGGTCGGCCAGCCCAGTGGCGGGACGTTACTGGTGGCAGATGCCCGCGCCCCGCGTGCCGCCGCCGAAACCCTGGGCGTGCAGGTGGCCGAGGACCTGCTGGGGCAGGGCGCCGAGGCGATCCTCAAGGAAGTCTACGGCGAGGCCGGCCATCCGTGAGCGGCTGGCGCCTGCTGCTGACCCGCCCCGAAGAGGAGTGCGCGGCTTTGGCGCAGAGCCTGGCTGCTGTCGGAATCGCCAGCAGCCGCTTGCCCTTGCTGGCGATCGACCCGCTGACCCTGGATCAAACGGCCCAGGCGCGACTGGCCGACATCGGCCAGTACCAGGCGATCATCGTGGTGAGCAAGCCCGCAGCGCGCCTGCTGCTCGAGCGGCTTGCCGACGAGGGCATCGCGGCGCCGCTCCAGGGCTGGTTCACTGTGGGGGAGGCGACGGCACGCATTCTCCAGGCTGCCGATCTGCAGGTGGCTTTCCCTGCAGCGGGTGATGACAGCGAGGCCTTGCTCGGTCTATCTGTCCTGCGAGAGGCTGTCGCAGTTCCTACAGCACGCGTCCTGATTGTCCGCGGTGTCGGTGGTCGTGAATGGCTGGCCGAGCGTCTTGGTGAGCAAGGTGCTAGTGTCGATTATCTGGAACTGTATGAACGTCGCCTGCCGGATTATCCCCCAGGCAGCCTGATGCGCCGGATCCAAGCGGAACGCCTGAACGGGCTGGTGGTCAGCAGTGGGCAGGGTTTCGAACACCTGCTCCAGCTGGCCGGTGCGGATTGGCCGCGTCTGGCGGGGCTTGCGCTGTTCGTGCCAAGCCCGCGCGTGGCCGAACAGGCCAGGGCGGCAGGCGCCCAACAGGTTGTGGATTGCCGTGGCGCGAGCGCCGCGGCCTTGCTGGCAGCCGTGCAGCGCAGCGCTGCACCTGCCTCCTAAGGCGTCGAGCGGATTGCGACGACGCCCCCATGCAAAGGATGGATACGTGAGCGAGACTGTCTTGTCCAACAACGAACAACCTTCGGCGATCGATGCGCCGCAGACTCCCGTCGAGCAGCCGGCCAAGCGTGCCGGCAATGGCCTGGCCCTGCTGGCGCTGTTGATCGGGGCCGCCGGTGTGGCCGTCGGTGGTTGGGGCGCATGGCAGGTGCGCCAACTGCAAGGCAGCGAGCAGGGTCAGGGCGAGCATATCGAGGCGCTGAACCAGCGCGCCGAAGCGCTGCAACAACGCCAGCAGCAATTCGGCTCGCAACTCGCGACCTTGCCCGCAGCCAGCGAACTCGAAGACCGCCGCCGCCTGGTGGCACAGTTGCAGAGTGACCAGCAAAGGCTCAGCCAGCGCCTGGAAACCGTGCTTGGCGAAAGCCGCAAGGAGTGGCGTCTGGCCGAGGCCGAGCATCTGTTGCGCCTGGCGACCCTGCGCCTGTCGGCGCTGCAGGACATCGCCAGTGCCAAGGCGTTGGTCGAAGGTGCCGACGAGATCCTGCGCGAGCAGAGCGATCCGGGCGCCTTCGCGGCGCGCGAGCAACTGGCGCGCAGCCTGGCGACGCTCAACAGCACCCAGCAACCCGACCGTACCGGATTGTTCCTCAAGCTCGCCGCCCAGCGCGAGCAGGTACAGCAACTGAGTGCCCAGTCGCCTGAATTCAACAGCGATGCCGATGCCCTTGGTGCGCTGACCGCCGACGGCGATGGTGCAAGCCGCCTGTCCCGGTGGTGGGCAGAGATTTCCAAGTACTTCCAGATCGATTTCGACGCCGACCAGAACGTACGCCCGTTGCTGGCCGGGCAATCGCTCAACCAGCTGCGTCTCGCGTTGAGCCTCACCATCGAGCAGGCCCAGTGGGCGGCGCTCAATGGCCAGGCCAAGGTTTACAGCCAGGCGCTGGACGATGCGCGAAGCGTGCTGCTGGCCAACTTCAACCCGGACAACCCGCAAAGCAAGGCCATGCTCGACAGCCTCAACGCACTGGCCGAGCAGCCCGTCTCGGTGGTCGTGCCTGACCTGAGCGAAAGCCTCGCCGCTGTGCAGGCCTATATCCAGCGGCGCCATCTGCCGGCCGAAGGCGAAGGGGGCAAGCCATGAAGCGTGTCTACCTGCTGGCGGTGGTGGCGATCGTCATCGCCGCGGCCTTGGGCGTCGCCATCGCCAAGCACAGTGGCTATGTGCTGATCGCCTATGGCGGCTTCCGTTACCAGTCAGGGCTGTGGGCGGCGCTCGCGGCACTGGTGGTGCTGGTGCTGGCGCTGCTGTTGCTGCGTTACCTGGTCGGCTTGGTGCTGGCCTCCAGCGGGGTGGTCAACCCTTGGTCGCGGCGCAATCGCAGCCGACGTGTGCGTGTCGCCATCGAGCAGGGCCAACTGGACCTCGCCGAAGGTCGTTGGGCCAGCGCTCAGCGCCACCTGCACCGCGCCGCCGAAGCCGAGCGTCAACCCTTGCTCTACTATCTCGGCGCCGCCCGCGCGGCCAACGAGCAGGGGCGCACCGAAGACAGCGACAACCTGCTCGAGCGTGCCTTGGAGCGTCAGCCCCAGGCGGAGCTGGGTATCGCCCTGACCCATGCGCAGCTGCAGATGGACCGCGGCGACAGTGACGGTGCCTTGGAAACCCTGCTGGCGATGCAGGCACGGCATCCGCACAACGCCCAGGTGCTGCGTTTGCTGCAGCGTCTGCACCGAGATCGCGGTGACTGGCCGGCGTTGATCCGCCTGCTGCCAGACCTGCGCAAGGGCAAGGTGCTGCCGGGCAACGAGCTGGCGGAGCTGGAGCAGCGTGCCTGGGGCCAGAACCTGACGCTGGCCGCAACCCGGGGCGAGGACTCTCAAGCCGCCCGCCAGTCGCTGGAGCGCGCCTGGCAACAGCTCACCTCGGCCCAGCGCCAGGAGCCACAACTGGTGCTGGCCTATGCCGAGCAATTGCGCCAGGTCGGCGCCCAGGGTGAAGCCGAGCAGGTGCTGCGTACTGCGCTGAAGCGTCAGTTCGAAAGCCACCTGGCGCGCCTTTATGGCCTGGTGCGCGGCGATGACCCGGCGCGCCAATTGCAGACCGCCGAAGGCTGGCTCAAGGATCATCCCCAAGACCCCAGCTTGCTGCTTACCTTGGGTCGCCTGAGCCTGCAGAACCGCCTATGGGGCAAGGCGCGCGACTACCTCGAAAGCAGCCTGCGCATGGAGCGCAACCCGGAAACCTGCGCCGAGCTTGCGCGGTTGTTGGCTGGCTTGGGCGAGACCGAGCGCAGCAACCAGCTGTTCCAGGAGGGCCTTGGCCTACTGGACGAGCGCTTGCTGGCCTTGCCGTTGCCTGAGGGTGTGCCCGCTTCCTGAGCTCGCCTGGGCCATTGCGTAGCCCGATCGCAACACAAGGCAGTACCCGCTGCCTTGTGTTGCGATCGGGCACATCCAATGGGCTATTTCCCCTGGCAGTGGCAGGACGGAGTCTGCCCAGTGGCGAAGCTTCGGATATCTCCTACCAAGATCCGAAAACTTTCCCTTTGAATCAGCGACTTGTCCCAGCTGTAGTAACTTGAAACAGTGATCCTCTTTCCTCTACCGTTTCAAGCCCCTACTGCTCTTCCGGGATTTCCATCACTCATGTCGCTGGCTCGCTCGCGCTCTTTGTTCTTTGCAGCCTTCCTCGCCTCGCTCGCCACCTTGAGCGGGGCGAGTTTGCTTGAGAACTGGCTCGGCCTGGTTCCGTGCCCCCTGTGCCTGACCCAGCGCCTGTTGCTGTGGCTCTACGCCCTGGTCTGCCTGTGCGCCATGCTGCATGCCCCGGGCGCAGCCGGCATGCGTGCCTATGCGTGGCTGGCAGGTGGTTTTTCCTGTACTGGTGTCGCCCTGGCGTCACGACAGGTGTGGCTGCAAGGTGAGTGGCTTGCGGTTACCCCCGAACCTTTCGCGCAGACACTCCAGCGCTCCTGGCCAGAGGCGTTGGAGCGTCTGCTGATCGGCGGCTCCGAATGTGTTTCGATTAGCTGGAGCTTCCTCGACCTCACGCTCCCCGAATGGAGCCTGATGGCCTTCCTGCTGCTGGCGGCGCTGCCCTTGTACTACCTGCTGGCGTATCGTTTCCGCAACCCTGGCGGCAGTTGACCCAGCGCAATTGCGCGACCAATGGTCCCGTGCACGGGCATCAAACGCTTGTATGAACTTAGTCCACTGCGTACCTTGATGGTCAGCACGCGCGGGAATAATCTCCCGTGCACGCACATTGAAAACATACGGTTCGATGCCGCTCTGCGGATGTCACCTTTGTGTCGCGTAGTTGTGACGCGAGGTGCAGCGGCATCTGCCCAGCTAGGGATGAGACTGCCATGCTCGATAGTTGCCAGAACGCCCAGGAACGATGGGGCGGGGTTCACAAGCTGATCGACCGTTGGCTGGAGGAGCGTCATGAACTGGTGCAGGCCTTCCGCGCGCTGCGCGATGCCAAGCCAGCCTTCGCCGACAAGGACAAGAACCGCGACTTCTGCGCGGTCCTGGTTGACTACGTGTCGGCCTGGCATTTCGAGGTCAGCGAGCAGTTGGTCACTGAAGCAAAGGCTTTCGGCGACCAGCAGGCGCTCAAGCTGGCCGAGGAAATCAACCCCCGGATCAATGACATCACCCAGATCGCTCTGGCTTTCAATGACCATTGCGAGAAAGGCGAGTGCACGGATACCGAGCGTTTCGCCGATAAGCTCGGCAAGCTGGGCGGCCTGATGCATGAGCGCTTCGAGCTCGAAGACTGCCTGATCGAAGTGCTGCACAACGCGCACAAGGAAGAGGGCGCGGTACAGGCCTGACGGCCTGTCTCAGTCGCCAACTGCCAGCAGTTCGATCTCGAACACCAGCGGGGTATAGGGCGCGATCAGGTCGCCCGCCCCATCGGCGCCATAAGCCTGCGCCGACGGAATCACCAGTCGCCACTTGGCGCCTGCCTTCATGTGTGGCAATGCCACCTGCCATCCTTCGATCACCGAGCCCAGGCTGAACCACTGCGGTTGCTGGCTCTGGTCGAACACCGAGCCGTCCGGCAGCTTGCCGACATACCGAACCTGCACTTTCCCACCCGCCTTGGGTTGCGCGCCGCTGCCGCTGGCCAGCTCGCTGTAGAGCACACCCTCAGGCAGTTCGTGCACGCCGCTGCGGGCGCGTTCGTTGGCCATGAAGCGTTTTTCTGCGACCAGCAGCTTGTCGACCTGCGCCTGCTGTGCGGCAGCGTTGGCTTGCTCGTCATGCTGTTGGAGGATCGCCTGCATGCGCGTCTTGTCGATGCGCGGCGGCTGGCCTTGGTAGGCCTGGCGCAGGCCCTCGACCAGCGCATCGAGCTGCAGGTCGGGGATCTCCTGGCGCAGACGTTCGCCAAGGCTTGCGCCCAAGCTGTAGGCCAGGTCCTGGTCATTGGCGGGGGGCGTTTGAGGGGCGGCCAGGGCAGAGGCTGCCAACAGGCTCAAGCCGAGAATCAGATAACGAGGCACGGGCAACTCCTGCGGCGATGAAGGCGAAGTATGCCAGCCTTTGTTGTCGGCCAATGTGTAAATGTCGGCAATCATTTAATCGACTACTACACTTGCACCGAGCTGCAAGATAACAACTTTGCCCAGGCATGCAACGCGGCGCAAACAATACTGTCAACATGCCCTAGCGGCGGTAGCAGCAGAAGCATAGTATGAGCCGCAATCTCGTCAGCCAGGAGGTAAGCCATGTCGGCCAAAAAGAAGCCCGTCAGTACGCCGTTGCATCTGCTCCAGCAACTTTCCGGTAGCCTGCTCGAACATCTGGAAGAGGCTTGCTCGCAAGCGCTGGCGGATGCAGAGAAACTGCTCGCCAAGTTGGAAAAACAACGCGGCAAGGCGCAGGAGAAACTGCACAATGCCCGCCTGAAGTTGCAGGACTCTGCCAAGGCAGGCAAGGCCAAGGCACAAAGCAAGGCCCAGGGGGCAGTCGGTGAACTTGAAGCACTTCTCGATTCGCTGAAAGATCGCCAGACCCAGACGCGAACCTATATTCAGCAACTCAAGCGTGATGCCCAGGAGAGTCTGAAACTGGCCCAGGGTGTTGGCAAGGTGCGTGAAGCCGCTGGCAAGGCACTCGGCCTGCGTGCGGCAGCCAAGCCTGCGACCAAGGCTGCTGCAAAACCTGCTGCAAAACCTGCCACCAAGGTCGCGGCCGCCAAGCCTGCCACCAAGGCTCCTGCTGCCAAGCCCGCCGCCAAGGCACCAGTGAAAACCGCCGCTGCCAAGCCTGCTGCTAAAGCCGCCGCCAAACCGGCCGCTGCCAAGGCTCCGGCCAAAGCGGTAGCCGCCAAGCCTGCTGCGAAAACCGCTGCGGCCAAACCTGCTGCTACCAAAACCGCTGCCAAACCTGCTGCTGCCAAGGCCCCGGCCAAGCCAGCAGCCAAAGCAGCTGCGGCCAAACCTGCGACCAAGCCAGCTGCTGCCAAGCCGGTTGCCGCCAAATCAGCAGCCAAGCCAGCAACCGCTAAACCTGCTGCCAAGCCTGCTGCTGCCAAAGCTCCAGCCAAAGCCGCTGCCAAGCCGGTTGCAGCCAAGCCTGCAGCGGCTGCCAAACCAGCAGCTAAACCAGCAGCCAAGCCAGCGGCAGCCAAACCTGCCGTGAAGCCAGCAGCGGCAAAACCGGCTGCGAAACCAGCAGCCAAGCCCGCTGCGAAACCTGCCGCCAAGCCAGCTGCCACCAAGGCTCCTGCCAAGCCTGTCGAAGCCAAGCCCGCAGCTCCTGCTGCCAGCAGCACTCCGGCTTCTCCAGCGCCATCGGCTCCGGCCAGCACCCCGGCTCAGTCGCCGTCTTCGGCGTCCTGAAGCGCTCTGGCCGCGGCGCGCAGCTGATGCAGCGCGTCGTGGTCACGGGCCTGGTCCGGCGCTAGCCGCTCCAGCCAATCGTCGGCGTGTCCGTCCGGGCTCGCCGACCACTTTGCGGCGCACATCTGCAACCGCGCCAGCAAGGTTCGCTCCGCCTCCAGCTCCAGGCCTTTCACCTGCTCCCGTAATGCCGCCAGGTGCGGATCGCCTTGTGCCTGTGCACGCCACGCCTGACGCAGCGTGCGCAAGGGTGTAACCACCTCTTGCTGCCAGGGGCCGGCTACTTGCCGTAGTGCTTCCACCCGCCGCGCATCGGGGGCTACCCGCCGTGCCTGCAGCCAGGTGCCGCACAGCAGGAGGCAGACATCGCCGCCCAAGGCCTGCAAGGTCAGGCAGGCATTCTCGACCCCTGGACGGCCGTAGAGGGCCAGGGCGTGGTTCCACAATTCGCTGTGCATGATTCGACTCGCGCCAATGATCGAGTGGCCTGTGTGGGCCACCCGGAAGCTGATAGACTCCGCGACCATCATGATCAGACTATCCAACCTCACTTTACAGCGTGGTCCTCAGCGCTTGCTAGAAGGCGCCGAGATGACCTTGCACACCGGTCACAAGGCCGGCCTCATCGGCGCCAACGGTGCCGGCAAATCCAGCCTGTTCGCCCTGCTGCGCGGTGAGTTGTCGCCCGACGCCGGCGATTGCCAGATCCCCGCCGATTGGCGCATCGCCCACATGCGCCAGGAGGTCGACACCCTCGATCGCCTGGCGGTGGACTATGTGCTCGACGGCGACCTGCGCCTGCGCAAGGTCCAGGCTGACCTGGCTGCTGCCGAGCAGGCCCATGACGGCACGGCGCTGGCGCGCCTGCACAGTGAGCTGGACAGCGCCGACGGCTACACCGCCGACGCCCGCGCCCGCAAGCTGCTGGCCGGGCTGGGCTTCACCGCCGAGCAGATGGACCGCCGCGTCGGCGACTTCTCCGGTGGCTGGCGGATGCGCCTGAACCTGGCCCAGGCGCTGATGTGCCCGTCCGACCTGCTGTTGCTCGACGAGCCCACCAACCACCTGGACCTCGACGCGATCCTCTGGCTCGAAGACTGGCTCAAGGGCTATCCGGGCACGCTGCTGCTGATCTCCCACGACCGCGACTTCCTCGATGCCGTGGTCGACCATGTGCTGCATGTCGAACAGCGCAAGCTCAATCTCTACAAGGGCGGCTACAGCGCCTTCGAGCGCACCCGCGCCGAGCGTCTGGCGCAGCAGCAGCAGGCTTACGAGAAGCAGCAGGCGCAGCGCGCGCACATGGAAAAGTACATCGCCCGCTTCAAGGCCCAGGCCACCAAAGCCCGCCAGGCGCAGAGCCGGATCAAGGCCCTTGAGCGCATGGAGGAGCTGTCGGCAGCGCACGTCGACTCGCCGTTCGACTTCGTCTTCCGCGAAGCCCACAAGATCTCCAGCCCCCTGCTCGACCTCGCCGAAGGACGCCTGGGTTATGGCGACAAGACCATTCTCGAGAAGGTCAAGCTGCAGCTCACCCCCGGTGCGCGCATCGGCCTGCTCGGCCCGAACGGTGCCGGCAAGTCCACCTTGATCAAGAACCTGGCCGGCGAACTCGAACCGCTGTCCGGGCGCCTGGCGCGTGGCGAGAACCTCGCTGTCGGCTACTTCGCCCAGCATCAGCTCGACTCGCTGGACGACAAGGCCAGCCCGCTGCTGCATCTGCAGCGCCTCGCCCCGGCAGAGCGCGAGCAGACCCTGCGCGACTTCCTCGGCGGTTTCGACTTCCGTGGCGATCGCATCGACGAGCCGGTGGTCAACTTCTCCGGTGGCGAGAAGGCCCGCCTGGCCCTGGCACTGATCGCCTGGGAGCGGCCGAACCTGCTGCTGCTCGACGAACCGACCAACCACCTCGATCTCGAGATGCGCCTGGCCCTGACCATGGCGTTGCAGGAGTTCGCCGGTGCCGTGGTGGTCGTGTCCCACGACCGTCACCTGCTCAAGAGCACCACCAACGACTTCCTGCTGGTGGCCGATGGCAAGGTCGACACCTTCGATGGCGACCTGGACGACTACAGCCGCTGGCTGATCGACTACCGCCAGCGCACCGCCCCGGTCAGCAACACGTCGGTCAACCCGGACAAGACCGACAAGAAGGCCCAGCGCCAGGCCGCCGCCGCCCTGCGCCAGCAACTGGCACCGCACAAGAAGGCCGCCGACAAGCTGGAGACCGAACTGGGCCAGGTGCACACGCAACTGGCCGAGATCGAGACCGCGCTGGGCGACAGTGGCCTCTACGACGCCGCCCGCAAGGATGAGCTGCGCGACCTGCTGGCCCGCCAGACCAAGCTCAAGCAGCGCGAAGGCGAGCTTGAAGAGGCCTGGATGGAGGCGCTGGAAACGCTGGAAAGCATGCAGGCCGAGCTGGAGGCGCTGTCCTGATGGAGGAGCTGCGCTCGCTGTTGCCGGGGCAATGGATGGATGCGTTCTGGCTGGGCTTGCAGATCCTGCTGATCCTGGCGCTGGCCTTCGTGCTGCAGCGCGTTGTCGCCCGCACCTTGAGCCGTCTTGGCCAGCGCTACCCGCTGCCGCCGGAGCTGCTGGTGCCGGTGCGCGGCGGTTTACGCTGGCTGATCATGGGCAGTGCGCTGCTGTTCGTGCTGGAGCGCATGGGGGTGTCGGCCACGGTGTTGTGGACGGCGCTGTCGGGCTTCGTCGCGGTCGCGGCGGTGGCGTTCTTCGCGATCTGGAGCGTGCTGTCGAACCTGCTGTGCGCGGTGCTGATATTCACCGTCGGGCCGTTTCGCATTGGCGACGTGGTCGAGCTGGTCGATACCCTCGACAAGCCGGGGGTGAAGGGACGGGTGATCGCCATCAACCTGCTGTACACCACGCTGATGGAAACGCCGGAGGCGGGTGGGGCGCTCGTGCAGGTGCCCAACAGTCAGTTCTTCCAGAAGTCGGTGCGGCGCTGGCGAGGGACTGAGGTGCAGGGCGCCAACAACGGTACATCGGCCGAGACTGATTGAACCTCTGCCGACCCTGTCGCGGGGCCGGCCAAGGCACAGAAAAAACCAGGGCCTCGCCACAAATTCCACTGGTTATTTTTTCACCAAAACCTTAGCTTAACGTTTTGCAACATTCGTTCGAGCGAGGTGTGTGATGTCGATGGAAACCTGGTTGGCCTTCTTTGCCGCGTGCTGGGTCATCAGCCTGTCGCCGGGGGCCGGGGCCATCGCCTCTATGTCCAGCGGCCTGCAATACGGTTTCTGGCGTGGCTACTGGAACGCCCTGGGCCTGCAACTGGGCCTGATCGTGCAGATCGCCATCATCGCCGCCGGTGTCGGCGCGATCCTCGCCGCATCGGCTACGGCCTTCCAGATCATCAAGTGGTTCGGTGTCGCCTACCTCGTGTACCTGGCGTACCGGCAATGGCGTGCACTGCCGATGGACATGAGCGAAGAGTCTGCCGTGCGTCCCATCGGCAAGCCATTGAGCCTGGTGTTCCGGGGCTTTCTGGTCAACGTCAGCAACCCCAAGGCGCTGGTGTTCATGCTCGCGGTGTTGCCGCAGTTCATCGATCCGCACCAGCCACTGCTGGCGCAGTACCTGGCGATCACCGCGACCATGATCAGCGTCGACATGCTGGTGATGGCAGGTTATACCGGCTTGGCCTCGCGGGTGCTGCGCCTGTTGCGCACGCCGAAACAGCAGAAGCGCCTGAACCGTACCTTCGCGGGGCTGTTCATCGGTGCGGCGACCTTCCTCGCCACCTTGCGTCGCGCGCCGATCTGATCGTCCGGTCATGCCATGAAGGGGCCCACAGCGGCCCCTTTTTTCATGGTGCAGCGCATTCGATCGAGTCAGGGTGGGGTCTACGCTGTCTAGTGGTAGGCAATTCAAACCAGGCCAAGCCGGAGGCATGCACCATGGACGCACCGATTCATCCGTTCTCTGAAATCTTCAAGCAACTGGGCCTTGATGACGACCCGGTCGAGATCGACCGTTTCATCACTACCCACTCGCCGCTGGACGATGGCGTGAAACTGGTGGATGCGCCGTTCTGGAACGATTCCCAGCGCGCGTTCCTCAAGGAAAACTACATCGCCGATTCCGATTGGATAGTCATGATCGATCAACTGAACGAGGCGCTGCACCCACGCAAGCAATAAAGCGCCGAGCGGCACCTGATGGTTGATTTCAGCGTTGCTATGCTCAGGAAAACAAAAAGGGGATAGCGCGATGAAAGATCCCTACGCACCAGGCTTCTGGTGCACCGTGATGATCCTGGGCACCCTGACGGCTGGCTACTTCTACGGTATCCGGCACACCCATCAGATGAACCAGGCGGTGCAGTTTCTGTATGCCGCCGCTGCGGTCACCGCGGCGGTGGCCCTCTGCGGCCTGGCGTGGATCGCCTGGCAGCAGTTGCACCTGAACAAGCGTGAAGTGGCCCAGGGCCGAACGCTGGTGGCCATCTGGAACACCAAGGTCGCCCTGCGTCGGGTCGAAACGGTGTTCGACCGCTATTTCTGGGGCAGCTACTGGCATTCCGGACGCACCTTCGAGGAGGTCATGGGCGAGCTCAAGGGCACGCCGCTGGATCAGTGCCTTGACGCGCTCAAGCGCCAATGTCGAGCGCTGGACCGGGAGGTGCACGATCACCATCACCACTGGCTGGCCAATGCCCGCGACCTGTCGAGCGTGGCCACGGCCATGGCGCGCGAGCGGTATCAGCTCGACCTGTGCGACCCGCAGGGGCGTGACGGTGGTAATACCGCGGTGCTCAATCGTGACCTGGAGGTGTTGGTGTACACCTGGTCGGCGCGTCTGCGCAGCTTCGACCATCAGCTGGACGAGCTGGAGCGCGCCTACCACTGAACCGGCGGCTCATTCGCCGCGGATGTACTGTTCCAGTTGCAGGATCAGGTTGGCCTGTTCGGCAATGGTTTCCTTGACCAGGTCGCCGATCGACAGCAGGCCCAGCAGTTGGCCATTGTCGACCACCGGCAGGTGGCGCAGGTGACGGTTGGTCATCAGGTTCATGCAGTACTCAAGGTTCTGCTTGGGATCGACGGTGACCACCGGCGAACTCATGATCTCGCGTACGGGCGTGGCTGCCGACGATCGGCCCTTGAGCACCAGCTTGCGCGCATAGTCGCGTTCGCTGACGATGCCCACCACTTGTTTGTTCTCCACCACGGGCAGCGCGCCGATGTTCTTTTCTGCCAGCAGCTTCAGCGCGTCGAGCACCGAGTCGTCAGGCCCGATGGTGTAGACGGTCTGGTGCTGGGACTTGGTCTTGAGAATCTGTTCGACGTTCTTCATGGGGGCCTCGTGGGTGGAAAAAGCGCTGTCCTGGAATAAATAAAGCATCCGGGACCGCGCTCTGCACGGCAATGCAGGAAACGGCATCGAGGCGATTGAAAAACGTCATTGGTCGCAGCGCACGAGGGCCGACGGGCGGCCCTCGCCGGGATTCGCTCAGAGCTTGGGCATCTGCCCGATCCGCGCGACCATCTCGCTGATCACCTGCAGGTCGAGCATGAACTGCTCCACGGTCTTGAACTCGTTGTCGTTGTGGCCGGTGTACTTCACGCCGGGCATCGACAGGCCGAACTGTACGCCGTTGGGCAAGTCGTGCACCGAGGTGGCGCCAGCAGAGGTGCCGAACTCATGGGGCAGGCCGAGGTTCTCGGTGGCCACATCCAGCAGCGCCTTCACCCACTCGCCTTCGGGGTTGCGGTACATCGGCTCGTCCAGGGTGTACTCGAAGGCCACCGAGGTGTGGCTGGTACGCGCCCAATCACCGAGCTTGTCAGCCAATTCGTCCTTGATCGTGTCGATCGGCTTGCCTTTGGGGATGCGCAGGTTCACCGCCAGCTTCAGGGCTTTCTGGTCCAGGCCGACGTAGGTCAGCGAGGCGGTCAGCGGCCCCATGAAATCGTCCTTGAAACCGACCCCCAGTTTGGTGCCCAGGTAGTCCAGCCCCCAGTTGTCGGCGGCGTAGCGGGCGGCATCGGTGATGTGGTTGTGCTTGAGCGGCACGCGATCGCCCAGGCCGTTGAGGAAGTCGAGCATGCGTGCCACCGGGTTGACCCCTGACTGTGGCGAGGAGGAGTGCGCGGAGACGCCGGTCACGGTCAGGATCACCTGCTTGCCGGAGACCACGGTGTCGATCTTGAAGTCCTTGCCGTTGGCCTTGCGGTACTCGTTGCCAGCCTTTTTCAGACGCCGGGCCAGATCGGCCGGATGGTCACCGATCAGCGTCGCCACCGAGGTGGTGGGGATCTGGTTGGTGGCCAGGCCGCCAGTGAGGTTGATCACCTCGGCGCCCTTGCCTTCACCCGCGCGCTTGCTGAAGCTGGCCATGACGGTGCCATAGCCCTTCTCGGCGATCACCACCGGGTAGCCGCCATCCAGCGCCAGGTTGTAGTCCGGTGTGGCGTTGCGGGCGAAGTAGTAGGGAATGGCGTCGCCGGAGGTTTCTTCGGTGGTATCCACCAACAGCTTGAACTGACGCGCCAGTGGCAGCTTCTCGTCCTTGGCGACCTTCAGTGCGTAGAGCGCGACGACGATGCCGTTCTTGTCATCCTCGGTGCCACGGCCGTACATGCGATCACCCACCAGGGTGACCTTGAACGGATCGAGGCGCGTGCCGTCCTCCAGCTTCCAGTTGTCCGGATTGACCGGCACCACGTCGGCGTGGGCATGGATGCCGATCACTTCCTTGCCTTCTCCGAGGGTGATCTCGTAGACGCGGTTGTCGATGTTGCGGAACTCAAGGCCGAAGCTTTCGGCCAGTGCCTTGATCTTGTCGGCGATCTTGTGGAATTCAGGGTTCTCGTGCTGTGGCAGGCCCTCGACCTGGAAGGTCGGGATCTCTACCAGCTCGCGCAGGGTCTCGGTGGCGGCCTTGCCGTACTTGATGCGGGTGTACAGGCCCAGCAGGCGATTGATTTCGTTCTGCTGCTCGGCGGCGAGCGGTTTGCCAGCGAGATAGGCCTTGAGGGTTTCGTCGAGCTTGTCGGCCTTGGCCAGTTCGCTGTTGGCCAGCTTGTCGATGAATTGCTTGAAGTCGGCCGGGTCGCTGCCATCGTAGGCCTTGAGGATGGCGGCAGACTGTTGCGGGTTGAGGTTGGCGTGGGCTGGGATGGTGAACAGCGCAAGGCTGGCGAGCATCACGGAGACGGCAGAAAGCTTGGGCAAGGGCATGGGTAAACGCATTCCTTCGCGAAGGGTTTGAAAGGGGTGTCCATTGGTAGGAAACATGCCCACGCTAACACCAATGGGCGGTGTCGGGGGAGGGGCGGGACGCGACATGGCGCACAAACGAAAAAGCCCCGGGAGATTTCCCAGGGCTTTCGGAGATGGCGCACTCGGCGGGATTCGAACCCACGACCCCTGCCTTCGGAGGGCAGTACTCTATCCAGCTGAGCTACGAGTGCAACGCGGCGCAATGATACCCATCTGCGCCGGAGGAGTCCATCGCCTTGATCCGTGGGTGTTTTTCCCGGGGGACCGGCGCTGCCTGCTTCGCGGGCAAACCCGCGAAGAGGTCACCAGAGTACTGGATGGCTCAATGCACGCTGTTGCGCGCTATCTCCAGATCATTCATCAACCCCTTGGCCAGGGCGCTGAGGTAGTGCAGTGCCGTTACTGCGGCAGGGCGCGCTTCTTCCTGGTCGCTCAGGTCACGGATGCAGCCGAGCACGACCGAGACTTCCTCCAGCACCCGCTCCAGCGGTACGCCGGGCTGCACCCTGAACATGTCCAGGAATGTGGCGATGCCAGCAGTGGTGTAGTGGTTCGATTGATCGTCCATGGACATTCCCTCAGATCCGGTTCAAGGCATGTTCAACCAGTGCCCGCGCGGTTTCGGCGCTTTGGGCAGCGTTGGCCAGCATGTTCAGGCCGGGCGCACCGGCGCAGGCGCGGCAATGCTCGTCGATGGTTTCGGCAACGCCGAGCAGCAGTGCGCTGGCGTGGGCCAGGGCGTCGGGGGCGATCATGTCGGTTTGGATGGAGAAGGCGGGATTGGTGATGAGGGTGAGGCGGGGTGGGTCGGGGACGCGTTTTTTCATGGCTACAGCTCCGTCTTGTTAGAGCTGCCGCAGATCCGTGGCTAAACGAATAGGTGGCAGCTGTACGCGGGTTAGCCAACCGGGAAGACGGCACCCGGCGCACCCGAAGGTGCCCCACGCACAGCCGCCATGAAGCACCAGGGCAATGCTCTGGAATAGTGGAGGCGAGGTGCGACCGTCTTTGATCCGAGTGGCTAAACCCGATCGTTGATTTGGCAACGACCGGGCGAGCCTAGGGCGCGCCGTAGGCCTCTCGCAATGGCTTGAGTGCGGCAAAAGTGTCTTTGGGAAATGGACTACGCGCAATGGGGAAAATCTGATGTAGGACTTGCTCGGGGCTAGGCTTCATTTTCGAAAAATGCAAAAGAAAGCTCGAAATTCCTTCTCGGATGACCGATGATCGCAGTACTACTCAGCCTCGTACGCAGCGATTCAGTTCACTGGCCGTTGAGGTGAAAAAACCGGCCTCGAGCCGGTTTTTTCGTTTCTGGGGTAGAAATTTTCGTGGTCTTTTTAAGTGCTGGAACGCCCTCGAGTTCCAAGGGCGTAGACGATGTCTTGGCTAGATGATGTGGGATTGGCCACCCTTCCAGCACATCACGATCCCGACTATCCATATGCCATATCGATATTTCACCAACCCCCCCTTATACCCCTATCCTCTGGTCACAACTTGTTATAACAAGTCAGCCGACTAGCGAAGAGACCCATGGCCGAACTGCTCCCCCTGTCCCCGGTACCGCTCTACACCCAGCTCAAGGAACTGCTGCGCGAGCGCATCCTCGATGGCACTTACCCGCCGCACAGCCGCATGCCGTCGGAAAGCGAGCTGGGCAAGGCGTTCGGGGTCAGTCGTATCACCGTGCGCCAGGCGCTGGGCGATCTGCAGAAAGAGGGGCTGATCTTCAAGATCCATGGCAAGGGCACTTTCGTCGCCAAGCCCAAGGCGTTCCAGAACGTCAGCACCCTGCAGGGCCTGGCCGAGTCGATGACGCAGATGGGCTATGAAGTGCTCAACCGACTGCGCAGCTTTCGCCATGTGCCGGCCACTGCGCTGGTGGCGGCGCGCTTGCAGGTCGAGGAGGGCAGCCTGGTCACCGAGATTCGCCGGGTGCGGCTGATCAACCGCGAGCCGATCTCGCTGGAGCTGACCTGGCTGCCCAAGCATGTCGGCGAAAAGCTGGAAAAGGCCGACCTGGTCACCCGCGACATCTTCCTGCTGCTGGAAAACGACTGTGGAATCGCCCTGGGCCATGCCGACCTTGCCATCGACGCGGTACTCGCCGACAGCGACCTGACCCAGGCGCTGGAAGTGGAAGAGGGCTCGCCGATCATGCGCATCGAGCGCCTGACCCACGCCGCCGATGGCACGCCGCTGGACTTCGAACACCTCTATTACCGCGGCGATGCCTTCCAGTACCGCCTGCGCATCGACCGCCAGAAAGGGGGCAAGGCATGAGCATCCAGACCCAGGACTACGACATCATCGTCATCGGCGGCGGCACCGCCGGGCCGATGGCGGCGATCAAGGCCAAGGAGCACGACAAGAGCTTGCGCGTGCTGTTGCTCGACAAGGCCAACGTCAAGCGCAGTGGCGCCATCAGCATGGGCATGGATGGCCTGAACAACGCGATCATCCCCGGCCACGCCACCCCTGAGCAGTACACCAAGGAAATCACCGTCGCCAACGATGGCATCGTCAACCAGGCCACGGTGCACGCCTATGCCACCAAGAGCTTCGAGACCATCGAGCAGCTCGACCGCTGGGGCGTGAAGTTCGAGAAGGACGAGACCGGCGACTACGCGGTGAAGAAGGTCCACCACATGGGCGCCTACGTGCTGCCAATGCCCGAAGGCCACGACATCAAGAAGGTGCTGTACCGCCAGCTCAAGCGCGCCCGTGTGGAAATCAGCAACCGCATGGTCTGCACCCGCGTGCTGCTTGACGCTGAAGGCGCTGCCGCCGGGGTGCTGGGCTTCGATTGCCGCAGCGGTGAGTTCCGCGTGGTGCGCGCCAAGGCGGTGATCCTTGCCTGCGGCGCGGCCGGGCGCCTCGGGCTGCCCTCGTCGGGCTACCTGATGGGCACCTACGAGAACCCGACCAACGCCGGCGACGGCTATGCCATGGCCTATCACGCCGGTGCAGAGCTGGCGAATCTCGAGTGCTTCCAGATAAACCCGCTGATCAAGGACTACAACGGTCCGGCCTGCGCCTACGTCACCGGCCCCCTGGGCGGCTACACCGCCAACAGCAAGGGCGAGCGCTTCATCGAATGCGACTACTGGAGCGGGCAGATGATGTGGGAGTTCCATCAGGAGCTCGAAGGCGGTAACGGCCCGGTATTCCTCAAGCTCGATCACCTGGCCGAGGAAACCATCCAGAACATCGAAGAGATCCTCCACAGCAACGAGCGCCCCAGCCGTGGCCAGTTCCACGCCGGGCGCGGCACCGACTACCGCCAGCACATGGTCGAGATGCACATCTCCGAAATCGGTTTCTGCTCCGGGCATTCGGCCTCGGGGGTGTGGGTCAACGAGAAGGCCGAGACCAGCGTCAAGGGCCTGTATGCCGCCGGTGACATGGCAGCGGTGCCGCACAACTACATGCTCGGTGCCTTCACCTACGGCTGGTTCGCCGGGATCAATGCCGCGCGTTACGTCGCCGGGCGCGAGCTGGCCGAGGTCGATGTCGCCCAGGTCGAGCGCGAGCAGGCGCGGGTGTTCGCGCCGCTGCAGCGCGAGCACGGCCTGCCGCCGGCGCAGGTCGAGTACAAGCTGCGGCGCATGGTCAACGACTACCTGCAGCCGCCGAAAGTGACCAAGAAAATGGAGATCGGCCTGACCCGTTTCGCCGAGATCGAGCGCGACCTCGAGCAGATGAAGGCCAGCAACCCTCATGAACTGATGCGAGCCATGGAAGTGAGCGTGATCCGCGACTGCGCCGAGATGGCGGCGCGGGCCTCGTTGTTCCGCCAGGAGAGCCGCTGGGGGCTGTACCACCACCGGGTGGATTTCCCCGAGCGCAACGATGCCGAGTGGTTCTGCCACTGCCATCTGAAGAAGGGTGAGGACGGCGAGATGACCAGCTTCAAGAAGCCGGTGGAGCCGTACCTGATTGCCCTGGATGCCGAGGAGCAGAGTGCCTACGACCGACTGCGGGTGAAGGCCGACGCCGCTTAGAGCGCCGCAAACCCTGTGGGAGCGGGCTTGCCCGCGAACCAGGGCGAAGCCCTGGCCATACCCGCAGTGACTTCTTCGCGGGCAAGCCCGCTCCTACAGGGGCCGTGGACACCGTTACAGAGATAGAGGGCCAAAGGCCCCGAGGACCCCGTGAAATGGCCTACCAACCCCAGGAAATCTTCTTTCGCAGCAGCGCCCCGGTCACCATCGACGAAGACAAGTGCATCGCTGAAAAAGGCTGCACCGTCTGCGTCGAGGTGTGCCCGATGGACCTGCTGGCCATCAACCCGGCCACGCAGAAGGCCTACATGGCCTTCGACGAGTGCTGGTACTGCATGCCCTGCGAAAAAGACTGCCCGACCGGCGCCGTGAAGGTGGATATCCCCTACCTGCTGCGCTGAAAACACCCCCGCCATCCGGCGAACCACCGGACGCCCCACACCGCAAGCCCCTCGTTTCCCACCACCCAAGCCTGGTGGCGGAGACGATTCCAATACCTAGACGATTCGAGGGGAAACACCCATGCGCCTTGCAGCAACCGTGGCCGGCCTCGCGCTGGCGATCACTGGCCTGAACGCCAGCGCCGAAACCATCCGTGTGGCCATCGGCACCCAAGACACCACCATCAACTGCGCCACTGGCGGCCTGCTGATCCGTGAGCTGGGCCTATTGGAGAAGTACCTGCCCCACGACGGCAAGTACAAGGACGCGACCTACCAGGTCGAGTGGAAGAACTTCACCAGCGGCGCGCCGCTGACCAACGAGATGGTCGCCGGCAAGCTCGACTTCGGCGCCATGGCCGACTTCCCCGGCTCGTTCAACGGTGTCGCCCACCTCGATGCCGGCAAGCGCAGCCTGTTCATCAGCGTGCTGTCGGGCAGCGTGCATGGCAGCGGCAACGGCATCGTGGTGCCCGCCGCCTCCAGCGTGCAGTCGCTGGCCGAACTCAAGGGCCAGACCATCTCCGTGCCGTTCGCCTCCACCGCCCACGGCATGCTGCTGCGCGCCATCGCCGCCCAGGGCTGGGACCCGCAGAAGGATGTGCGGATCATCGCCCAGGCCCCGGAAATTGCAGGTTCTGCCCTGCGCAGCAACCGCATTGAAGCCCACGCCGATTTCGTGCCCTTTGCCGAGCTGTTCCCCAACCGCGGCTTCGCTCGCAAGATCTACGACGGCTCCCAGGCCAACGCGCCGACCTTCCACGGCGCACTGGTCGATGCGGACTATGCGAAGAAATACCCGGAGGTGGTCACCGCCTACCTGCGCGCCAGCCTTGAAGCCGATCGCCTGATCGCGGCCGAACCTGAAAAATACAGCGAGCTGATCGAGAAGGTCACCGGCATCGAGGCCGAGGTCAATTACCTGTTCCACGGCCCCCTCGGCCTGCAGACCCGCGACCTGACCTGGAAGCCCGAGTATCGCCAGGCCGTCACCACCTCGATCGACACCCTCAAGCTGCTGAAAAAGACCGATCGCGGCCTGGACACCGACCGCTTCATCGACGACCAGTACATCCGCGCCGCTTTCAAGCAGGCTGGTCTGGACTACGACAAGGCTCTCAAGAACTACGCCCCATCGCCGCTCAATGCCAATGACGCCTTGACCGGCAAGCCGATCACCGACTTCAGCCGCCTGGCGCAGATCTGGGTGCGCGGCGAGGACAAGGTCCGGCATTACGCCTCGCCGGAAGCCGCCCTTAGCGCCCTCGCCCAGCTCGAGCAGGAGGGCAAGGATATCCGCGCGATCTACGCCCAGGCCGCCGACAGTGGCATCAAGCTGTTGGCCAACCAGGCGTGGTTCGTGCGCAACGCCAAGGGCGAGCTGTCAGCCTTCCTGCTCAAGGACCAGGCCGAGCAGTACGCCAAGGCCCACGGCGGCGAAGCGCTGGACTTCGGCGACGCCAACCGCAAGCTCATCGCTCAGCGCTGAGTGAATGGAGCCGGGAGAATCCACATGAGCCCTTCCCTCGCGCGCTGGCCGTTGCGCCTGGCTTCGTTGCTGGCCTGCCTGCTGTTCTGGCAGGTGGCGGCCAGCCACAAGCTGAACTTCGGCCTGTTCACCTTTACCTACGTGCCGACGCCCGGCGCGGTGCTCGATGCGGCCTTGCAGCTGCTGGCCTCCAATGCGCTGCTGGCGCACCTGGGCAGCAGCCTATCGCGGGTATTCGCCGGCTATCTGGCCGCAGCAGTGCTGGGGGTGGTGTTGGGGCTGTTGATCGGTCGCTCGAAATGGGCCGAAGACACCCTGCTACCGCCGCTGGAAGTGCTGCGGCCGATCCCGGCGGTGGCGTGGATTCCCCTGGCGATCCTGATGTTTCCGTCCTCGGAGCTGTCGATGGTGTTCATCACCTTCACCGGCGCGTTGTTCCCGATCCTGCTCAACACCGTGCATGGCGTCGAGGCGGTCGACCCACGGCTGGTCGCCTCGGCGCGCAGCCTGGGGGCAGGGCGCTGGGCGATCCTGCGGGAAGTGGTGCTGCCTGGTGCATTGCCAAGCATCGTCACGGGCCTGGCCATCGGCATGGGCACCTCGTGGTTCTGTCTGGTGACCGCCGAGATGATCTCCGGGCAGTTCGGCATTGGTTACTACACCTGGGAGTCCTACACCTTGCAGAACTACCCGGACATCATCGTCGGGATGTTGCTGATCGGCCTGTTGGGCATGGGCAGTAGTGCCCTGGTCAAGCGCCTCGGTGCGCTGGCCACGCCCTGGTACCGCGCGCGGAGGAGTTCGTGATGGGCCGTTATCAACAGGCACCAACGCCGGGGCGTATCGAGGCGCAGGGCGTGTCGATACGTCTGGGGCAGGGCCGCGAGGCGTTCGAGGCCGTGCAGGCGCTGGATTTTGCCATCGCCCCGGGCGAATTCGTGTGCATCCTTGGCCCCTCCGGGTGTGGCAAGTCCACCCTGCTCGGTGCCCTGGCCGGCCACCTGATGCCGGCCGGCGGCCGGTTGCACGTCGATGGCCAGCCCATCGACGGCCCGTCGCCCGAGCGCGGCATGGTGTTCCAGCACCATACCCTGCTGCCCTGGCGCAGCGTGCTCGACAACGTCGCTTTCGGCCTGAAGATGCAGGGGGTGGCCAAGCCCGAACGCCAGCGCCGCGCCCATGAAATGCTTCAACTCGTGGGGCTTGCCGACTACGCCGAGCGTTGGCCCAGCCAGTTGTCTGGCGGCATGCAGCAACGGGCCGAGATTGCCCGGGTGCTGATCAACCATCCGCGCCTGCTGTTGATGGACGAACCCTTCGGTGCCCTCGACGCACAGACCCGCTCGCGCATGCAGGAGTTGCTGCTGGATATCTGGACGCGCATCCGCACCACCGTGGTGTTCGTTACCCACGATATCGACGAAGCGCTGTTCCTGGCCGACCGCATCCTGGTGATGAGCCCGCGCCCCGGGCGATTCATCGAAGACCTACGGCTGGACTTCGCCCGCCCGCGTCGCGCGAGCCTGCTGACCAGCCCGGCGTTCACCCACCTCAAGCGTCACTGCCTGGCGCTGCTGCGCCATGAAGAAGGCCGCGAACTGCCGCGCCTGACACCGTTGGGCCTGCCCGACACCGACCCTCCTGCGCTACGGATCGCCCTATGACTGATCGAATCACCGACAACCCCGATATCCTCGACCTGCTGCCACGCTTGGGCGATGGCGATGCTGGCGTACGGCGCATCGCGCTGATCGAGCTGGCCGATCTCGAAGACCCCGAAAGCCTGCCTTGGCTGACCGATGCGCTGCTGGTCGACACCCACGCCGAAGTGCGCGCCGAGGCCGCGCGCCTGCTGGAGGCCTGGGAGGAATCCGAAGTGGTGCAGGCCCTGTGTGCGGCGTTGGCCGATGCCGCCGAACCCGTGCGCCTGGCGGCGGCGCAGAGCCTGAGTGAGCTTAAGAGCTTGGAGGCCGGGCTGTTGATCTTGCCGTGGGTCAATCACGCCGAGCCTTTCGTGCGTGCCAGTGCCCTGCGCGCCCTGCGCGAGTTGCGCCTGGAAGAAGCTGCCGCACCTGCGTTGCTGGCGCTGGGCGATGGCGAGGCAGCGGTGCGCCGTGAGGCGGTGGGGATTCTTGGCTGGCTCAAGCATGAGCCAGCCTTGCCGGCCTTGGCGCGGCTGGCTGGTGAAGAGGTGGATACCGACGTGCGCCGCGCGGCCATCGGCGCACTGGGCCTGGCCCGTGACGGCAGTGTATTGCCGGCGTTGATTGCCGCGCTGGGCGACCCCGCCTGGCAGGTGCGCGAAGAAGCCGCCACGACCTTGGGCAAGGTGGGCGAGGCGGAGGCGGGCAATGCACTGATTGCCGCGTTGAATGACAGCTATTGGCAAGTGCGTCTGCGGGCCGCCCGGGCGCTTGGCCGCCTGCGCCACCGCCCAGCGCTGGACGGCTTGGCCGTGCTGCTCGGCCATGGCATCGCCAACTTGCGCAAGGAGGCAGCCCTGGCCCTGGGCGAGCTGGGCGATGCGCGAGCTTTGGCGGTGCTGCGGGGGGCCGAAGACGACAGCGACCCC
Source organism: Pseudomonas sp. NBRC 111143 (assembly GCF_001320965.1). Classification (NCBI taxonomy): domain Bacteria; kingdom Pseudomonadati; phylum Pseudomonadota; class Gammaproteobacteria; order Pseudomonadales; family Pseudomonadaceae; genus Pseudomonas; species Pseudomonas sp. NBRC 111143. The sequence goes on from NZ_BCBT01000006.1 coordinate 45,156, forward strand.
GAAGTGCGCAAGGCAATACGTATCGCCCTGGCGCAGTTGCAGGGTGTGGCGTGATGGATGTGCCCAGTGGCGTGTCGAACCAGCGCAGCGAGGGCGAGCTGGCGCTGCAATGGGGCGAGGTGCGCCAGGTGATCAGCCATGCTCGCCTGCGCGGTGCCTGCCCTTGCTCGCAGTGCCGTGCGGCGCGATTGCGCGGGGGTATCAGCCTGGTGGCGGAAGGTGTGCGGATAGAGCGCATCGAGCTGCAGGGATATGGCCTGCAACTGATGTTCAGCGATGGGCATGATCGAGGGATCTATCCCTGGGCGTATTTGCGCGAGCTGCAGTGACCGAGCAGGCTGCTTCGCGGGCTAGTCCGCTCCCACAGAAGTTGCACGCGAACCCAAGCCTCCAAGAGCAGGCTTACCCGCGAAGCTCTCACAGCGCAATCAGCTCCGGCCGCAACCCCTCCACCCGGCTCGGCGCGGGCCTCAGATGGTCACCCGCCCCGGTGATCTGCTGCAGCACCTTTTCGCGCAGGCCGTGCAAGGCCACGCCCGTGCGCAAGCGCGGATGCGGCAGCTCGATCTCGACCACCGCCTTGATCCGCCCTGGCCGTGGCTCCAGCACCACCACTCGGTCGGCCAGATACGTGGCTTCTTCGGCATCATGGGTGACCAGCAAGATGGTCACCCCCGACCGTTCGCGAATCGCCAGCAATTCGTCCTGCAACTGCTGCCGGGTCAAGGCATCCAGTGCGCCGAAGGGCTCGTCCAGCAGCAGGATGCGCGGGCTTGCCACCAGCCCGCGGGCGATCGCCACGCGCTGTGCCATGCCTCCGGAAAGCTGGTGCGGATAGGCCGACTCGAACCCCGTCAGCCCCACCAGTTGTACGAACTCATGCACCTTGCGCGCTCGCTCGCCCTGGGTGAGCGGGTCGTTGACCAGGCCCAGGGCGATGTTTTGCTCGACCGTCAGCCAAGGGAACAGGCGATGCTCCTGGAACACGATGCCGCGTTCGCCGCCGATGCCGGTCACCGGCTTGCCGTCGATGCGGATGCTGCCGTTGAAGTCGGTGTCCAGCCCCACCAGCAGGCGCAACAGGGTGGACTTGCCACAGCCCGAGGCGCCCACGATGGCGATGAATTCACCTTCGTTGATCGACAGGTCGAAGCCGCGAATGGCCTCGAACGGTTGGCCGTCGACGCTGAAGGTCTTACCGACGTTTTCGAAGCTGACCAGCGGCGGGGTGGCGTCGGGTTGATTGGCGGCGTGCAGGGCCGAGGTGTTGAAGGCGTTCATGCGGTTCTCCAGCGCGTGGCGCGCGATTCGAGGCGTTGTCCGAGGTTGCCGAGCAGGGCACCGACCAGGCCGATCAGCACCATCGCGGCCATCACCTGGTCCATGCGAAACAGCTGTTGAGCGCCCAGCATCAGGCTGGCGATACCGCCGTCCGAAGGCATGAAGTATTCCGCGCCTATGGTGCCCAGCCAGGCGTAGATCAACGACAGGCGCAGGCCGGCGAAAATAGCCGGGGCGGCGCCGGGCAACACCAGCAGGCGCAGGCGATGGGGCAGGTCCAGGCGCAGTGTGCGTGCTGCTTCCCCAAGCTGCGGCGACAGGCTGGCGATGCCACGCTGGGTGGCGATCAGCAACGGGAAGAACGCTGCCAGCCCGACGAACACCAGCTTCGACCCTTCACCCAGGCCGAACCAGGCGGTCAGCAGCGGCACCCAGGCGAACAGCGCGACCTGGCGCAGCGCCGACAGGCTTGGCCCGAACAGGCGCTCGCCGGTGCGCGACAATCCCAGCACCAGGCCCATGGCAAAGCCTGCGGCACCGCCGAGCAGCAGGCCGAGCAGGGTGCGCTGCAGGCTGCGCCCCATGGCGTCGGGGAGCGAGCCATCGAACAGGCCGCCAATCAGGCTGCGCAGCACCTCGAGCGGTGAGGTGAGGATATTGCCGTCGACCCAACCGAAACTGTTGCTGGCCTGCCACAACGCCAGCAACGCCAGCGGCAGCAGCCATCCCTGCCAGGCGCGCGAGGTATCACGCAGGCGTTGTTCGCCGGTCGCCGATTGCGGCCAGTACAGCAGCCGGCGCTCCAGGTGCGAGAAGCCGTGTTCCATGCCGGCCCCGACCACACCGATCAGCAGGATGCAGAGAAACACCAGGTCGAGCATGAACAACTGCCGGCCCCAGACCATCAGGTAACCGATGCCTTCACTGGAGGCCAGCAGTTCCACTGCCAGCAATGAGGTCCAGCCGGTTGCCAGGCCCAGGCGCACGCCGGCCAGGAACGCGGGCAGGGCGGCGGGCAGCAGCAGGCGCAGGAACAACAGGTGTGGCGGCAGGCGCAGCACGGCGGCGGCCTCGCGCAGCCGGGGCTGGGCGTCGCGTATACCGATCAGTGTGTGCAGGGTGACCGGTACCACCACGGCCTTGACCAGCACCACCAGCTTGAGCCATTCGCCGATGCCGAAGAACAGCATGAACAGCGGGATCCAGGCCAGTGTCGGGATCTGCGCAAGGGCGATGAAGGTTGGTAGCACCAGGGTTTGGGCGCGGCGAGAGCTGCCCAGCCAGGTGCCGAGCAACAGGCCGCTGACGATTCCGGCGAGCAGACCCCAGAACAGGCGCTGCAGGCTTATCCACAGATGGCCCCAGAGCTCGCCCGAGCCGTACTCCAGAGCCGTCTGCCAGACCAATGACGGAGCCGGCAGGATCTGCTCGCTCATCCAGTGCCGCTGGCTGGCCACCCACCACAAAAGCGCCACGGCGACCGGGATCACCCAAGGGATCGCCTTGTCTGCCCAGCCGCGCCTCGCGAAGGATACCCGCCAACCGCCCTGGCTCAACGCTGTCGTGCTCTCGCTCATCGATCCCTCTCTTGAAGCGTTTCAAGCTTATGCGCTAAAGGAATAAAAAATATTCAATGCCAATATCAAAGAAATAAGAGCATGCATCCTGTGCATCGGGAAGCCCCCGGACATTGCGTTTTGCTCATATTTGCGATGCGTCCTGCGCAAGCCGGGCGCAGAGCCGCGTCTTTGCTCATTTATAGCTTTCGGTTACTTGAGCATGAGTTTTCGGTCTTTGCCGGTTCTAAGCGGGGCGGCCTAGCGTTTGGCCAACGCGCCGGTCATCGCCGGCGGCAGCCTGCCAAGGAGCCACGCCATGAAAACCCCGTTCCGCCACCTATTGCTCGCCGCACTGTGCAGCGTCCTGCCGCTGGCCGCTCAGGCCGCTGACAGCACCAGGCCCGAGGTCATCCGTATCGCCGTGCCTGACCTGAGCGCTGGCAGCAAACCCAGCGCCGGGGGCGTGGTCGATGTGCTGCGTGATCAGCAATTGCTGGAAAAAGCCTTCGCCCAGGATGGCATTCGCATCGACTGGCGCTTCTTCAAGGGTGCCGGGCCTGCAGTCAACGAAGCTCTGGCCAACGGCCAGGCAGACTTCGCCTACCTGGGCGACCTGGCCGCGATCATCGGCAAGTCCAGCGGCCTGGACACCCATGTGCTGGCGGCCGGGGTGCGTGGGGTGAAGAGCTACCTGGGGGTGGTGCCGGGCTCCGGCATCCGCAGCCTGGCGGATCTGAAGGGCAAGCGCGTGGCGGTGTTCCGTGGCACCGCCAACCAGCTGTCGTTTGCCAGCGCCCTGGCCAGCCAGGGGCTCTCGGAGCGCGACCTGAAAGTCATCAACCTGGACTTCAACGCGTCCAACGCGGCGCTCGCCGCCAAGCAGATCGACGCCACGTGGGGCCTGTCGAACCTGCTGTCGCTGCGTGACCGCGGGCTGGTCGAGCTGCCGGTCAACTCGCGCGACCTCAAAGGCGCTGGCAGTACCCAGTCGGTACTGGTAGGCACGGGCGAGTTCATCCGCCAGCACCCGGACCTGGTCCAGCGCCTGGTCAGCACACAGCAGCAGGCGGTGAACTGGCTGCGTGACGAGCGCAACCGCGAGGCGTACCTGGATCTGGTGTCGAGCACCGCCAACTGGCCGCGCAGCGTGCTCAGCGATGACCTGGCCCAGGAAAACCTCGCCCACTACTTCGATCCGCGCCTGGATGGCGAATTCGTCGGCCTGCTGCAGCAGGGCGTAGACCTGGCCGCCAAGGAGCGCCTGATTCGCCGCAGCTTCCAGGTATCCGACTGGATCGACCCCCGTTTCATCGATACCGCCCTGCAACAGGAACAGGCCGTCCAGGCCGCCCGCTGAATCCATCGTAAGGAGCACGACATGAGCAACGCCGCATTGGCCGCCGCGCCACAAGCCCTGGAACTCGATATCCATCCGGTCGCCGGCCGCATTGGTGCCGAAATCCGCAACCTGAAGCTGTCCGCTGACCTGGACACTGCCACCGTCGACGCCCTCCAGGCGGCGCTGGTGCGGTACAAGGTGATCTTCTTCCGTAACCAGACCCACCTCGACGACCAGGGCCAGGAAGCCTTCGCCAAGCGGCTCGGTGAGCCAATCGCTCACCCCACCGTGCCGGTGGTTGATGGCACCCGCTACCTGTTGCAGCTCGACGGCGCCGAGGGCCAGCGCGCCAACTCCTGGCACACCGACGTGACCTTCGTCGACGCCTACCCCAAGGCGTCGATCCTGCGCAGCGTGGTGGCGCCGGCCTCCGGTGGCGACACGGTCTGGGCCAACACCGCGAGCGCCTATCAAGAGCTGCCTGAACCACTGCGCGAGCTGGCCGACAAGCTCTGGGCCGTGCACAGCAACGAGTACGACTATGCCGGCGCCAAGCCGGATGTGGACCCCGAGCGGCTGGAGCGCTACCGCAAGGTGTTCACCTCGACCGTGTACGAGACCGAGCATCCGCTGGTGCGTGTGCACCCGATCAGCGGTGAACGGGTGCTGCAGCTGGGGCACTTCGTCAAGCGCATCAAGGGGTATTCACAGGCGGATTCGAACCACCTGTTCAACTTGCTGCAGGGGCATGTGACGCGTCTGGAGAACACCGTGCGCTGGCGCTGGCAGGCGGGGGACGTGGCGATCTGGGATAACCGCGCGACGCAGCACTATGCGGTGGACGATTACGGCACCCAGCCGCGGATCGTGCGGCGGGTGACCCTGGCCGGTGAAGTGCCGGTGGGGGTGGATGGGCAGTTGAGTCGGACCACACGCAAGGGGTGATCCTGTAGCGGGTGTCTCGGCTTCTTCGCGGGCAAGTCCGCTCCCTGTGGGCGCGCGCTTGCCCGCGAAAAGTCCACCACCGATCCCTAACTTTCCCCGTCACAAGCAATCAACTGCCGCACCAACCCCTGCGCCAATGGGGACAACCCATAGCCCACCCGGCTGACGATGCCGTAGCGGGTATGGCAAGCCTCTTCCTGTTCCGCCGTCAGGTCCACCAGTTCCAGCGCCACCAGCCGCTCTTCGTCCTGATAAGGCCGCAAGTTGCCCCGGCAGGCGATGCCGATGGTGTCCGATTGCATCACCACGTTGAGCAGCGCATAGCCATGCTCGCACTCCACGTTGGGCAGGAAGTCCTGGCGGCCGCTCATCTCGCTGAGCACCTTGCGGATGTTCGGCGGGCGCAAGGTGGTGGCCATGGGGTAGTCGAACAGGTCGCGCGCGCGAACCTCGTTGCGCTCGGTCAGCGGATGCCCGGCGCGGCAACAGAAGTACCAGCGTTGCGGCGTGAGTTTGTGCACCCGGTAGTCCGGGTCGGCTTCGAACTGACGGGTGTCGGCGACGAAGAACTCGATCTCCTCGGCCATCAGCCTGCGGTTCAACGCCTGCCAGTTATCCACCTGGAAGCAGGTGCGCGCCGCCGGAAACTCGGTCACGAAGCGCGCCACCGCGCGTGGCACCAGCCCACCTGCAGGCGCCGGCCCCGAACCGAATCGCACCATGCCGGTCGTCGCGCCATTGAACTGGTTGATCTCGTTGACCAGGTTGTGCGCGCCATGCACCAGGCGCCGCGAATGCTCCAGTACCAACTGGCCCTGGCGGGTCGGTGCCAGCTCCTTGCTGGCGCGGTCGACCAGGCGACAGCCGACGTTGTGCTCCAGCGTCTGGATGCTGCGGCTGAAGGCCGATTGCGACAGGTTCACGGCCGCGGCGGCGGCGACGAAGCTGCGGTGCTCGACCAGGGCGATGAAGTGGCGAAGCTGACGGAGATCGATATGCATTTTCTACATGAAAACTTTCGGTGAAATGCAATTGCTGACAAGGGTTGTGAACCTTATAAATGCAGTTACTTATTCCACAAAATATGAAATGCAAATATTTATATCTCTTAAAAGAATATAAGCCCCTCTTACTGCGATTCGGTTCCGTCAACGGAAATGCTCGCCAGGGCCCATGCCTCAAGGAGCATCTGCATGTCGCGAGTTTTCCGTTGGCCGACGCGTGCGTCGCTGTTCACCCTGCAACCCCTGGCCGCTGGTGTGCTGTTGGCGACCGCCGGTCATGTCTTCGCCGAGCCGGCGCCTGCCGATGCCACGCCCGCCGTCGAACAGGACGCCAAGCTTGGCACCGTCACGGTCAATGCCCGGCGCCGCGAGGAAACCTCGCAGAGCGTGCCCACGCCCATCAGCGTGCTGGGCAGCGAAACCCTGGAAACCCAGCGTATCTATCGAGTGCAGGACCTGCAGCAGCTGGTGCCCAGCACCAATGTCGCCTACGTCCATGCGCGCCAGTCGAGCATCTCGATCCGCGGCCTGGGCAACAACCCGGCCAGCGATGGCCTCGAAGGCAGCGTCGGGGTGTATCTGGACAACGTCTATCTTGGGCGCCCCGGCATGGCCGTGTCCGACCTGCTCGACGTGGAGCAGCTCGAAGTGCTGCGTGGCCCGCAGGGCACGCTGTTCGGCAAGAACACCACGGCCGGGGTACTCAACATCACCACACGCAAGCCAACCTTCCAGCGCGAGGGCAGCGTGCAATCGTCGCTGGGCGAGGACGGCTACTGGCAAACGCAAGGCAGTTTCTCCGGCCCGATCACCGACACCCTCGCCGGGCGCATCAGCGCTTACCGCACCGAGGACGACGGCTATGTGAAAAACCTCTACAACGGCGACGATCTCAACGGTGGCAAGCGCCAGGGTTTTCGCACCCAGTTGCTGTTCAAGCCCAGCGATACCTTCAACCTGCGCTGGATCGGCGAGTACAACGAAGAGGACTCCAACAACGGCATCCTCAGCCTCTACAGCACCGGCCCGACCATCAACGGCGTCAACCGCTACGAAAGCCTGGCCAGCCAGGCTGGCGCTACCTTGGTGTCGGGCAAGAAGCGCAAGGTCAACTTCGATGCCGACCAGATGGTCAAGGTGTTCCAGGGCGGCACTTCGGTCGAGGCCAACTGGACGCTGCCCAACGATTTCACCCTGACCTCGATCACCGCCTACCGCTGGTGGGATTTCACTCCACGCAACGACGACGGCCTCAACGTGCCCGCCGCCTACAACGCGGGCGTGTCGGTGCGCGACAAGCAGTACTCGCAGGAACTGCGCCTGGCCTCGCCCACCGGCGGCTTCTTCGACTACGTGCTGGGGGCCTACTACTTCAAGCAGGACCTGGACAACAAGTCGTTCACCTATTACGGCCCCCAGGCCGACATCTGGAACGCCACCCCGGCCGGTGCCTTGGCCAACGTCACCACCCTCGGCAACGGCCACATCGATACCGACAGCTATGCGTTGTTCGCCCAAGGCACCTGGCACCTGACCGAGCGCCTGGACTTCACCGCAGGCGTGCGCGGCACCTATGAAGAGAAGAATGCCTGGGTGACCCGCGACGATCCGTTTGGCGGTGCCGCGGTCACCGGTGCAGCAGCGACAGCACGTCAGGGCCGGGTGGGGGCCTACGATTCGGGCGACCTCAGCCAGTACAGTTTCGCACCGTCGGGGCTGCTGAGCCTGAGTTACCGCTTCAACGACGAGGTGCTTGGCTACGCCAGCCTTTCGCACGGCGAAAAGTCGGGTGGCGTGAACCTGACCGTCGGCGCCGCCCCGCGCCTGGGCACCGACTCGCTGCAGGTCGGCACCGAGCGGGTCAACAACGCCGAGCTCGGGGTCAAGAGCACGCTGCTCGACAACCGCCTGCAACTCAATGCCAACCTGTTCTGGGCGCAAGTACATGGCTACCAGGCCAACGTCTACGACCAGGTCAATCGCGTGCAGTACCTGGCCAACGCCGGCAGCGTGCGCTCGCGTGGTTTCGAGTTCGAGGCCACGGCCGTGCCATTGCGCGGCCTGACCTTGAACTTCAACGGCTCGTGGAACGACGTGCGCTACACCGAGTACAAGGACGCCCCGTGCCCGCCGGAGGTCAGCCTGGTCAACGCCGCCGCGACTTGCGACCTGTCCGGCCACCAGGTGGTCGGTGCCTCCAAGTACATCGCCAACCTCAACGCCCAGTACAAGTGGCAACTGGCCGAGCGCATCGAGCCCTATGTCACCGCCAGCTACGCCTTCCGCTCTCGCGCAGTGGGCACCATCGACGACTCGGACTACGGCCAGATCCCCAGCTACGCCATCGTCAACCTCTCCACCGGCGTGCGCCTGGACCAGGGCGACGGCGTGCTCGACCTGTCGCTGTGGGTGAAGAACGCCGGCGACAAGACTTATTTCACCAGCCTGTGGAATTCCGCCAACGGCGGCTATGCCGGCGTGCTCGGCACGCCGCGCACCGTGGGCGCCACCGCCCGCTACGACTTCTGAGGACAAGGAGCTTTGCCATGAATGCCAAGACCGAAACCCCCGCACTGCCCGAGGGCGCCTGCATCACCGCCAAAGTGCCCACCGACGACCAGGCGCTGCTCGGGGACATCGTCGTCAACCCGTACCGCCTGGCGCCGCTGACCGCGATCATCCGCGACGGTGGGCGCACCATCGGTAACGCCCATGTGCGTGTGCTGGGCCGTGGCGAGCGGGGTGTGGACATCGCCTATGACGTTTCCGACCGCTCGCTGTGGACTTACGGCGGTATCCCGGTGTTCGGGCTCTACCCGGACCACGTCAACCAGGTCGAGGTCAGCTACAAGCTCGACGGTGAGCGCGTGCGTGAGCGTTATGAAATCTACGCCCCGGCCGTGCGCCTGCCGGTCGTGGCGAAACAGACGGCGGCGCTGCCGCTGGTCGAACCGATCAAGGTGGCGCCGGGCTTCGAGAAGCGTCTCTACCTGTTCAACCACCTGCTGGGCGAGATCCCCGGTGGCCGTGCCTTCAAGTGGAACGGCCTGGGCGGTGCTGCCGAGTGGGATCAGGTCGGCAACAACTGGATCGCCGACAGCAATGGCGATGTGCGCTGGTACCTGGATATCGAGCAGATCCACGACTCCAACCGCCGCGATGGCCTGGGGGGGACCATGGGCTTCCAGCAGACCCGCGACGGCAAGCTGATCTGGGGCCAGGGCCAGACCTACTCCAAGTTCGACCTGCTGGGGCGGCGTGTCTGGCAGCGCAACCTGCCGGACAAGTTCGCCGACTTCTCCCACGAGATCCGCGAAACGGCACAGGGCACCTACCTGCTGCGGGTGGGCACCAGCGACTACCGGCGTCCGGACGGCAAGCGCGTGCGCTCGATCCGCGACCACATCATCGAGGTTGACGAGGCGGGGGATGTCCTGGACTTCTGGGACCTCAACCAGATCCTCGACCCCTACCGCGGCGACCTGCTGGAAACCCTCGGCAAGGCGGCGATCCAGTTGCCGGCGGGCGTGCACAAGCAGGACGAGCGCCTGGCCAACGAGCTGGCCGAAGGCGACCTGCCGTTCGGCGACACGCCCGGCGTCGGCACCGGGCGCAACTGGGCGCACGTCAATGCCATCGACTACGACGCCGATAACGACAGCATCATCGTTTCAGCGCGTCATCAAGGGGTGGTGAAGATCGGGCGTGACAAGCAGGTGAAGTGGATCCTCGCCTCGCCCCAGGGCTGGCCCGTGCGGTTGAAGGCAAAGGTGCTGACGCCAGTGGGCGGCGATGGCTTCGACTGGTCGTGGACGCAGCACACCGCCTGGCTCACCGGCAAGGGTACGCTGACCGTGTTCGACAACGGCTGGGGCCGCGATTTCGCCCCGACCAAGCTCAGCGGCAACTACAGCCGCGCGGTGGAGTACCGCATCGATGAGGCCAAGGGTACGGTCGAGCAGGTGTGGGAATACGGCAAGGAGCGAGGCGACGAGTGGTATAGCCCGATCACTTCGGTGGTGGCCTACCGTCCGGAGACCGATACCCAGTTCATCTATTCCGCCTCGGTGGGCTACCTGACGCCGGAGAAGCTAACCACTACGGTGCTCAATGAGGTGCGCCGGGGGACCCAGGAGGTGTTGGTGGAGTTGAAGGTGCACAGCCGTCAGCCGGGGAGTGTGGGGTATCGGGCTCTGGTGATCGAGCTGGACAAGGCCTTCTGATAGAGCGGCATCACATTTTCGTCAGCTCGCTCGTCTAATCTTTGCTGGCCCTATCGCGGGACAAGCCCGCTCCCACAGGGATTGGGCAGGCCCCAGATTTTTGAGAAAGACAGTTGCTCCAACAGGGATTGGGCTGACCTTTAGATTTTGAACAAGACAGTTGCTCCCACAACCTGTGGGAGCGGGCTTGTCCCGCGATAGGGCCAGCGCTGTCTAAAGACCATTCGTTCTTTTTTTCGAACAGCCTATTGTCCAACACCCCAGCACCCGCTTAGCATTCGTTTGAGATTTCAAACGCTCGATGCCCATATTGAACACTTGGCTCGTTTGGGTGCCAGAATTCCTGACGGCAGCCCCACCAGGGGCGCCTTTCAACAATCAACAAGACGTTCCGTGCCAGCGCGGCGCGGTCAAGGGAAGCCGACATGCAGCTCAAAGACGCTCAGTTGTTCCGCCAGCAAGCCTTCATCAACGGTGAATGGCTGGATGCGGACAGCGGTCAGACCATCAAGGTGACCAACCCGGCCACCGGCGAAGTCATCGGTACCGTGCCGAAGATGGGGGCTGCGGAAACCCGCCGCGCCATCGAAGCCGCCGACAAGGCCCTGCCGGCCTGGCGCGCCCTGACCGCCAAGGAGCGTTCGAACAAGCTGCGCCGCTGGTTCGAGCTGATGATCGAGAACCAGGACGACCTGGCTCGCCTGATGACCACCGAGCAGGGCAAGCCGCTGGCCGAAGCCAAGGGCGAAATCGCCTATGCCGCCTCGTTCATCGAGTGGTTCGCCGAGGAAGCCAAGCGCGTCTACGGCGACACCATCCCAGGTCACCAGCCAGACAAACGCCTGATCGTCATCAAGCAGCCGATCGGTGTCACCGCGGCCATCACCCCGTGGAACTTCCCGGCGGCGATGATCACCCGTAAAGCCGGCCCGGCCCTGGCCGCTGGCTGCACCATGGTGCTCAAGCCTGCTTCGCAGACCCCTTACTCCGCCCTGGCCCTGGTCGAGCTGGCCACCCGCGCCGGTATCCCGGCTGGCGTGCTGAGCGTTGTTACCGGCAGCGCCGGCGAAGTCGGCGGCGAGCTGACTGGCAACTCCCTGGTACGCAAACTGTCCTTCACCGGCTCGACCGAAATCGGTCGCCAGCTGATGGAAGAATGCGCCAAGGACATCAAGAAGGTTTCCCTGGAGCTGGGCGGCAATGCTCCGTTCATCGTGTTCGACGACGCCGACCTGGACAAGGCGGTCGAGGGCGCGATCATCTCCAAGTACCGCAACAACGGCCAGACCTGCGTCTGCGCCAACCGTATCTACGTGCAGGACGGCGTCTACGACGCGTTCGCCGAGAAGCTCAAGGCTGCCGTTGGCAAGCTGAAGATCGGTAACGGCCTGGAAGAAGGCACCACCACTGGCCCGCTGATCGACAACAAGGCGGTCGCCAAGGTCCAGGAGCACATCGAGGACGCCGTCTCCAAGGGCGCCAAGGTGCTGTCCGGCGGCAAGCTGATCGAAGGCAACTTCTTCGAGCCGACCATCCTGGTCGACGTACCGAAGACTGCCGCCGTCGCCAAGGAAGAGACCTTCGGCCCGCTCGCGCCGCTGTTCCGCTTCAAGGACGAGGCCGAAGTCATCGCCATGTCCAACGACACCGAGTTCGGCCTGGCCTCGTACTTCTATGCCCGCGACATGAGCCGCGTGTTCCGCGTCGCCGAGGCCCTGGAATACGGCATGGTCGGCATCAACACCGGCCTGATCTCCAACGAAGTCGCGCCGTTCGGCGGTATCAAGGCCTCGGGCCTGGGCCGCGAAGGTTCCAAGTACGGCATCGAGGACTACCTCGAAATCAAATACCTGTGCATCAGCGTTTGATGCGCTAAGGGCTTTACCTCTGCCAGCGGGGCGCGAGAGCGACGTCTCGCTGGTTTTTTTGACATGCAGTACCTGGTGGCCAGGGCGCCGGTGACAGTCGATCAACGAATACTGTTCGCAGGCACACCCAGCCACCCCCGAATAACAGCGCCGTCAGAGTCGGCGCGAATGAGGGCATTATGAGCAAGACCAACGAATCCTTGATGCAACGCCGTGTCGCCGCCGTCCCACGTGGCGTTGGCCAGATCCACCCGATCTTCGTCGAGTCGGCGAAGAACTCCACGGTGATCGACGTTGAAGGCCGCGAACTGATCGACTTCGCCGGCGGCATCGCAGTACTGAACACCGGCCACCTGCACCCGAAAGTGGTCGCTGCCGTTCAAGAGCAACTGACCAAGGTCAGCCACACCTGCTTCCAGGTGCTGGCCTACGAGCCTTACGTCGAGCTGTGCGAGAAGATCAACAAGCTGGTTCCGGGTGACTTCGACAAGAAGACCCTGCTGGTTTCCACCGGCTCCGAAGCCGTTGAAAACGCCGTGAAGATCGCCCGTGCCGCCACTGGCCGTGCCGGTGTGATCGCCTTCACCGGTGGCTACCACGGTCGTACCATGATGACCCTGGGCCTGACCGGCAAGGTCGTGCCGTACTCCGCAGGCATGGGCCTGATGCCAGGCGGCGTGTTCCGTGCCCTGTTCCCGAGCGAGCTGCACGGCGTGAGCGTCGATGACGCCATCGCGTCGGTCGAGCGCATCTTCAAGAACGACGCCGAGCCACGCGACATCGCTGCGATCATCCTCGAGCCAGTACAAGGCGAAGGTGGTTTCCTGCCAGCGCCGAAAGAGCTGATGCAGCGCCTGCGCGCCCTGTGCGACCAGCACGGCATCCTGCTGATCGCCGACGAAGTGCAGACCGGCGCTGGCCGTACCGGCACCTTCTTCGCCATGGAGCAGATGGGCGTCGCGCCTGACCTGACCACCTTCGCCAAGTCCATCGCTGGCGGCTTCCCGCTGGCCGGTGTGTGCGGCAAGGCCGAATACATGGACGCCATCGCCCCAGGTGGCCTGGGCGGCACCTACGCCGGTTCGCCGATCGCCTGCGCCGCGGCCCTGGCCGTCATCCAGGTGTTCGAGGAAGAGAAACTGCTGGACCGCAGCAAGGCCGTTGGCGAGCGCCTGACCGCTGGCCTGCGTGAAATCCAGAAGAAGCACTCGATCATCGGTGACGTCCGTGGTCTGGGTTCGATGATCGCCGTGGAAGTGTTCGAGAAGGGCACCCACACCCCGAACGCTGCCGCCGTGGCCCAAGTAGTCGCCAAGGCACGCGACAAGGGTCTGATCCTGCTGTCCTGCGGCACCTACGGCAACGTCCTGCGGATCCTGGTTCCGCTGACCGCCGAAGACGCCCTGCTGGACAAAGGCCTGGCCATCATCGAAGAGTGCTTCGCTGAACTGGCTTGATTGCCGATCCGCGTAGCCGATAAAAAACGCCCAGGCATTGCCTGGGCGTTTTTTTTCAACCTGAGGATCAGGTGCTCGAAGGGCTGGGAGGTGTCCAGTCGGCAGCAGGGAAGAAGCGTTCGACCAGGTCGTCGTTCTTGAGCATGGCGGCGTACTCGTCGCGCTTGAACGGGTTGCCGGTGCGCAGATCGTATACCGGGTGCACCACGGGCGTTGTGCTCGGGATCTCCTTGAGCTTCACATTGACGAAGCGGAAGTCGTCACCCACGACCTCGCCGATGTCTTCGATCTCGAAACGGCACCCTGGCGGGAACAGGGTTTCCGCCTCTGTTGCTGTCCATGACAGGGGAGCTATGGGCACCCCGCTCTGGTATTGGCCCGCGGGTATCTCGAAAACCACCGATGTGTCGTCGAACGTGCCCTTCACGATGTCCGGCGAGGACAGCTCATCGCTGGCGAAGGCGCGTATCACGTAGGGATTTTCGGTAAAGGACGTCAGGTCCGAGTTGACCAGTACGTCGCCTTTCTTCAGTTTTCCGGTGCGAAAGTGCTCGCCCGATGTGCTTCTCGATCCGTTGCCTCCGCGGTAGAGAGCGACCGTGTTGCTCTTGGGCAGGGTTTCCAGCGAGTCCACCAGCTTGTCGACGAAAGTGTCCGAGTCGCAGAACGGGAACTCATGCACCCCGCGGCGCAGGTAGCTGTTGATTTGCGAGCTTTCATCCGTGTAGTTGCCGATGAGGCGGTTTACGTAGTCTTCGTCTTCCTTGTAGGTGTAGGTGATGCCTTCATCGGTTCGCAGGTACTCGAAGTCATGCTCATCCATGGGCGCATCTTCGCCATCTTCCAGGCGGGCGATATCGATATCGTCCAACAGCGCGCGATGACGGGCCTGGGCCTGGTTCGAGAGCAGTTCGCTTTGCGCCGCGTCCTCTTTCATGTGGATATCCCAGAAGCTCGAGCGATCGCTGGGCAGACTCACGACGTTGTCGCCACCCGCCACAGGCGGGGTCACGGTTTCAGGCGTTGTCACAGGCTTTGGTGTAGTCACCAGGCCGTCGTCACCAGGGGTGCCACCCCGCAACCCGCCACTGTCGACGCGCTTCCAGGTACCGTCCGCCTGGCGCGCCAATGGCTGGCGTCCGAAGAAGGCGAAGGGATTGTCCGGGTCGATGATCGACCATTGCGCGGTATGCGCATCGAATTGCACCCGGAACACCTTGTCGTCGATCTGCACGTAAGGGTGGCCATTGACCAGAGTGATGCCTTGCGCGTGTGCGCCACTGGCCGGTGTGCCACCTTCCAGCGAGATGGCGACAGCGTGCTGGTCGGGGGCAGGCTGGACTACGGCGTTGTCCGCGCTCTCCACCGGGGTCCAGTCACCCAGCTTGTCCTGCCTGGCGTAACGTCCGGTGTCGATCAGTTCACCGCTCGCGTTACGCCTGGCTATCCGCGCCAATCCCTGGGTGGAAGGGGGGCCGAGCAGTACCGACTGACCCTTCAGTTCGACGGGCTTGAGCTCACGCTCGGTGAGACCGAGCACTGCCGTTTTCGTGTCTGCCCAGCGCCGTGGTTGGCTGGGCAGCCGCTCGGCATCGCGCAGCAGGCCACCAAAGCCTTTCATGCCGTGTGCCAGGTCACCATAAGCGCCTGCGCCGTTTAGCAGCGAAGACAACAGGTACAGGCTCGCGGTGCCGGCATCGCGATTGATGAATGCGCTCAGTGCGCCGATGTAGTCGCGCAGGGCAAGCGCGGCGCCCACTGTGAAGGCAGCAGGCGGGAAGGGTAGCGTCACGATCTGGACCACCGTTTCCAGCGTGTTCCAGACGATGCTCGCGATCATATCGGCGCGACCCTTGGTGACATCGCGCACATCGACGATGCGTTGGCGCAGCCCATCGTCGTAGCACGGGATGCGCAGGTCGTCCGTGGGGGCTTCGGGCACGCTTGGCACCGGGCTCGGTCCGCCCTCGCGCAGGTCCTTGAACAGGAAGGCCAGCAGTTGCCCGGCTTGCCTGCGACTGCGGTCCTTGTAGTAGTCGATCATGCCAGGGGTGTCGAGCGACTGGACGAAGCTGCTAAAGGGCCGAAAATCGATGCCGTCTGCAGCCGCCGGAGTGTAGAGCAACGTTTGCGAGGGTTGCCCTACCGGCGACTTGAGCAGGTAGCAACCGTGGATGACTTCTTCACGGTAGGGCGGGGTCTTGCCCATGATCCGATACAGCGCGTTGAACAACTTGCCGATGGTCGGCTCGTCGGCCAGGAACTCGTTGTCGATGCGCACCACCAATCGGTAGAAGGCATGACGCTCACGCTCCGTGTCGGCAGTCTGGTGCATGCTCTGGATGCTCGCCAGCACCCAGGTGTGCTGGTCGGCATCCAGATGCCCTTGCAGGAGGCTGCGCAGCGCCGCCAGTTGCATCTGCAGTTGTACGATCAACACGCTCTGCCGACGACGCCAGGCGTAGCCGGTGTGTATGGGCGAGAGCAGGGTTTCCTCGATCAGGCTGACGTAGCGGTCGGATACCCACTGACCGCGTACGGAGCCTGTGACCGACTGCGGCGTCAACGCCGAAAGATCAACCCCGTCGGGGCCTTCGAGGGTTGCCGTGGTATCGGCTGTGGCCGTGAACAGGCCCAGGCTGTCGTCATAGCCGTTGCGCAGCAATTGGGTGTAGGTAAGGGTCTCCCTGGGTGACTTGATGATCACGCTGTCCGGATCGATGCTGTCGGCACGGTTGCCGAGCAACTGCTTGAGCTTGTCCTGGGCCTGGGCATGGACATACGCCTCGAAATCCGGCAGTTGCGCATGCTCGGCGTCGGCATACTGCTGCTCTGCAGCCTGGATCTGGTCTTCCAGGCGTGTCAGCTGGCCACGCTGGGAGGCACTGGCCGCCTGCAACCAGGCTGGCGTGCGCGCAGCTGTGTTGGCCTCGGCAACCTCGATGCGGTTCTGGGTCAGGGCTTTGACCCCTTCCTGGCCCGTGAAGCGCACCAGTGTCATGAACTGCTCGTAGAGCTTTTCCGGGGTAGGGATCTGCTGACGCTGCCTGCGGATATCCAGGTACCAGGTGTCCCAGACCTGCGTCTCGGTGCTGGCTGGCTGTTGCTGTGTTTGCGGGAATGGCTTGTTGGCGATCTGAGTGATCAGGGCGGCGAACGAGGTGCGCTGCTGGGCTATCACGTTCTGCAGCAGGTAGGCCTGGGTGTCCGCTTCTGCGAACCAGCCCACCACCTCGACGAGCAACTGCCGTTCGCTGTCGAAACCCAGTACCGGCTTGTGCGGATGATGCGGGCAGCAGAGCAGCAGGCGTTGCAGGGCGCCCTCGGCGTCGTCCTGGCGCACTAGCAACGCGTCGCTGAGCAGGTACTGGTCGGCCAGGAGCAGGTTGGCACTGGACAACCTGTCGTAGCCCGTGCCGCTTCCGGCGGCGAAGGTTGCCAGTGTTTGCTGGTCTTCTGGCTTGATCTGGCCCTGCAGGCGTGCGCACCAGGCCTGGGCCGCGATCTGCTGCAAGAGCGCGGCGTTCATCAGCGGCCGGCTGCTGTCTTGCTTATGTGCGGCTCTCTGAGCGGGGGCGAACTTGCCGTGTAGCGCCAGTGTTTCGATCAGCTTGCAGACATAAGCGGGCGTGAGTGTGGCGTACGCCTCAGGCAGTGGCCGGTCTTGTTGCTCGAAGCGCGTGGCGGTGATGAATTCCGACGCCGGTTGGTCGTCGCCGTCGTGCAGGCCCTGCAACGCCAGGTGTACAAGGCTGCGCCGGATCTCGTAGGGGGCGGCGGTTTCGGGCAGCGTACGCTTGGTCACCAGCATGATCTGCTCGGGGTCCAGGCCCAGGTCGTTGGCGATACTGCTGCGCAGATGGGTCGCGGCGAAGCTTTCGATACTGTCGCAGCCGCCCAGCGCACTGAGCATGGCGGCACGCGCGTGGTCGTATTCCTGGAGTGCCTTCAGGCATTGATTGGCCTGGTCCTCAGGCGCGTATCGCAGCCAATCGGGTGCTTTGGGCGGTGTCTTGAGCGCTTCTTCGAGAGTAGCGTCGAGCGCGCTGCCTGGCCCGAGGGCAAGCGGCAGGTGCACGGCATCCTCGACGCGCCCGGAACGGGATTCACCAGGCGCCAGCCCGGCCTGCAAGGCGTGCTTGATATCGTGCAGTTGCAGGCTGCGCAGTTGTCGATGCAGCTCGGCAAAGGCCTTGCGCGGTGCGGACCTGATCACCCAGTGGCGCTGTTCGTAGGTTTGCACTGCCGATGGCTGGGTCATCGCGAGGCGCTGCGTGCGGGGCAGGGTATCGGTGATGCTGGCCCTGGCTACCGGCTGGTTCACCAGCGCGGTCAGCGCTGCGATTGCCAGGTCGCGCGTGGCGAAAGCGGCCCATTGCCGGCCTGCGAGCCACACGAGGGTCGGGCCGCTGTCCAGGCTGAACATGAGGCAGCCATGCAGTGTGGCTGTGCGGCTTGCCTCGAGCTTGAGGCTCAGGGTGCTGATGGTCAGGTCATTCTGATCGAGCGAAGCGGGCAGGCAGGTGGCATAGATCGGATGGATTCTGCCGGCGGCGATCTGGACATCGAGCAATTGCCGCAGCGTGGCCTCGATATCTTCGATGTGACACTGGCGCCTCGTCATGGCGGGCTTTTCGAGCGACTCCCAGTAGGCGTGCAGGGTGCTCCTGATCGTCAGCTCGATGCTCGCAGCTTCTGCGTCTGTCAGCGCATGGTCCAGATTGACCAGCCCCATGCGCTCAAGCGAGGGGTGCGCTTCAAGGCGTTGGTCGATGCGGGTGCGCAGGGTCGAAAGGGCGTGTTGGGTGACGGATGAAAGGTTGAGCGTCATGAGTTCCTCGCTGGCCGTGCGTGTTGTACGGCTTTGTGATGGGGGCATCACTAGAGCCAGGCGGGCGCTGGGCGAGGTGGTAGTTAATGCATGCACGGATGCTGCGACGAAGATGAACAAACTGTGAACTGCATGCCATCGCGGGTTTTTTTATGCCAATTCGCGGCAGGTGGCGCTATGGTTAACCGATGGACGTGTTTGGAAGCCGCGATGGACTGCGTGTCAGGATTATTCAGGAGTTGCCCATGAGCGCTGCAGACCCCCTCCCACCCCGCGTGCTGATCGCCGAGAGCGATCCCTGGGTGCGCGACATGCTTCGCGAGATGCTGCTCAGCGTGCGCTGCGATGCCCGTCTGGAAGTCTGCGCCGATGGCTCCCAGGCCCTGACGGCGCTGTCGAGCAAGCCCGACCTGATTATCGCCGCCCGAGAGCTGTCCGGTGTCGATGGCCTCGACCTGTTGCGCAAGGTGCGCGCCAAGAGCGACAAGCCTGGGCTGCCGTTCATCCTCATGAGCGAACGCACCGACAGCGCCAGTGTGAAAGAAGCGCTGCCGCTGCATCCCACCGCCTACCTGAGCAAACCGCTGAACCTGGACAACCTGCGCAAACGCCTGGAAAACCTGTTGCTCGAAGTCGGCGAGCAGATCGCCTGCCCGGTGCCGCCCCTTCAGCCAGGTGCCAGCCTGCCGGCCTACCTTGAGCAGCGCCGCGCTACTGCCGATGGCGGCCCGCTGTTTGCCGATGTACAGGTGGCGATCAAGCGCGCCCTCAACCCGCAGGGCCTGAACCTGCGTGTGCTGGAAGAGGAAGTGCGCAATGACCCGCAGATCACCGGCGTGCTCATCGCCGCGGCCAACAGTGCCGCCATGCATAGCGATGCGCCGGTGCAGACCCTGCTGCAGGCGCTGAACAAGCTGGGCAGCACCCAGAGCATGAACCTGATCCTGGGCCTCACGCTGAAGCGCAGCGCACGCTTGAGCGATCCGCTGCTGGCGCAGCATGCCGCGCGCTTCTGGAACATCTCGCTGCATACCGCCGAATTCGCGCGTACCTTGGCACGCATGCTCGAGCTGGACCAAGAGCGCTGCTACTGCGCGGGCCTGCTGCATTGCCTGGGAGACCTGGCCGTGTTGCGTACCCTGCAGGAGTGGCGTCTGGCCGGTGGCGAGCTGGACGAAGACCAGGTGCAGTTGTCGCTCAATGAGTTTGGCGCGCCATTCGGTTCGGCCCTGCGCACCCGCTGGCGCCTGCCGCTGAACCTGCGCGAGCTGATCGCTGCGATCTATCAGCTGGGTGGTGGCGTGTATTCGCGAGAGATTCTGGCGATGAACCTGGCCGGCCAGTTGTCGCGGGCGCTGCCGACCCAGGGCAACGAGAAGATCGCCAGCAGCAAGACCGCACGCCTGCTCAAGCTCGGCCTGCCTGAGCTCAACCGCCTGCGCGAGCCACCCGCGCCGCCGGCGGTGATCACAACGCCTGAGGTCGAAGTCGCGACCGTTGAAGCTGAGGTTGTGGAAGAGATGCCTCAGGCCCCGAACACCGACGAAGACAGCGCCACGGAAAAACCGTGAGCGCTACCGCTCATCCGCGCACGATTTGGTTCTTGCCCTGGCGCTTGGCCTGGTACATCGCCGCGTCGGCGCGACCGAACAGGTTGTCCAGGTCGGTGTCCTGATCGCTCAGCTCGGTCAGCCCCTGGCTCACGGTCACGCCGTAGGTCTGCTGGCCGTAGGTGAAGCTCAGGCGCTGGATTTCTCGCTGCAAGCGCTCGGCGATCTGCTCGGCGACCTGTGCCGTGCAGCCTGGGAATACCGCCGCGAATTCCTCGCCGCCAATACGGCCGAACAGATCGCCCCGACGCAGCACTGCCTTGCCGCTGTCGGCGATGCGCTGTAGCACCTGGTCGCCTTCCGGATGCCCGTAGCTGTCGTTGATGTGCTTGAAGTCGTCGATGTCCAGGAGCAGGAATGCCATTGGCGTGCCGTCTTCGCGGGCGCGGTCGAAGGCTTGCTGGGCGCATTCGAAGAAGTGCCGACGATTGCTGCTCTGGGTCAGGACGTCGGTGGTGGCAAGGCGCTGCAATTCGCCTTCGAGCTGTTTCTTCTCGGTGATGTCCTCGGCAATGCCGACGATGATCACCCGCTCGCCTTCGCGCTGCTGGTTGATGTAGCACTTGTCGCTGAGCCAGCGCACTTCGCCTGCGCCGTTGATGATGCGGTATTCGCGGTCCTCGACGGTGCCCTGGAGCAGTACCTGGGCCAGGCTGCGCTCGGCGTAGTCGAGGTCGTCGGGGTGGATTGCGTCACGCCACTCGTTGTAGTCGGCCATCACCAGGCTGGCCGGGCGGCCAAAAATGCGCTCGTAGGCGGGGCTGACGTACAGCACCTGGCGGGTTTCCCAGTCGAAGGCCCAGAGCACGGCGTTGACGCTGTCGAGCAGCGAGCTGTAGAGCTGCTCGCGCTCGCTCAGGCGCGCCACTTCACCCTGGGCATGCAGCAGGGCGAGCAGGGTCTGGGCAGCTTCGGGGCGGGGCGGACCGGCCTGGATCGAGGGGTGACGTTCTTTGGCCATGTGCACGGATCGGATCTCGACGAATGTGCGTGCGGCCACGACTCGGCCCGCCACGCGGGCGATATGCCGATTTTGAGTCGAGCAGGGGGGTGAAGTTCCGGTCGGCATGCCCTTGGACGGGGCATGCCGATCAACGGCAGTCAGGCGCCGGTAGGGCGTAGGGAGTAGGTCTTGAGCTGTGCGGCGAAGTCGCGCAGCGACTGGATACCGCTGGCTTCGGCCTCGTGTACCCAGTCTTTCATGGCCGCCAGCATGTCATGGCCGTTGGCGCTGGTGCGCGCCCAGATCTGTTGCAGCGCCAGGCGCTTCTCGTAGATGGTCTTGAGCGTCTGGCTGTGCGTCAGCATCGATTCGATGCGTACGTGGTGGCGATCCTGCAGCAGGCTGGTCTCGCGTGACAGCAGGCGCTTGGCACGGCGGAAGTGGTGGCGCACCGAGGTGTCGACCTTTTCCAGCTCCTGCTTGACCAGCGGGCCGATCACCAGCTTGCGGTACTGGGCCATGATCTGGAAGCGGTTGTTGAGGATTGCCATGGCGGTGTCCATGTCCAACGAGGCCTTGCCTTCGACTCGGTGGGCGATCGGCGCCACGCGCTGCACCTTGGCCAGGCGCAGCAGGCACAGCAGACGAATCCACATCCAGCCCATGTCGAACTCCCAGCGGCGCACCGACAGCTTGGCCGAATTGGGGTAGGTGTGGTGGTTGTTGTGCAGCTCTTCGCCGCCGATGATGATGCCCCAGGGCACCAGGTTGGTGGCGGCGTCGCGGCATTCGAAGTTGCGATAGCCGACCGCATGGCCCAGGCCATTGACCACGCCAGCGGCCCAGAACGGAATCCACATCATCTGGATGGCCCAGATGGTGATGCCGATGGTGCCGAACAGCAGCAGGTCGAGCACCGCCATCAGGGCGATGCCGCCCATTTTGTAGCGCGAGTAGAGGTTGCGTTCGATCCAGTCATCCGGGCAGTTCTTGCCGTAGATGCGCAGGGTTTCCTCGTTGCGCGCCTCTTTCCGGTACAGCTCCGCACCTTTGCGCAGGACGGTGCCCAGGCCCTTGTACACCGGGCTGTGCGGGTCGTCGGGGGTTTCGCACTTGGCGTGTCCTTGCGATGGATCGCTGTCCATTCACGCGTGTTCTGCGCCGTGGTCAGCCACAGCCAGAAGCGGAAGAAATGCTTGAGCCCGGCATTGAGCTCCAGGGAGCGGTGCGCCGAGTAGCGATGCAGGTAGATCGTGACGCTGACGATGGTCACATGGGTCATCAGCAGGGTGACCGCGACCAGTTGCCAGGCCGACAGGTCGAGCAGACCGTTGTACCACATAGTTGGAAAAACCCTCGGGAAAACAGGGGAAACAACGGGCGCATTATCCCTTGACGGGGAAATAAAACCAGTCGTGCTTTCGCCGGGATCGTCACCGCCGGTCACCTTGCCGTCGGCGAGGGTGTCGCCAAGGCAGGCTGGACGGGCCAGGGCGGCGGGAACCGCGACTTATTTATGAGCCGGGATTTAAAGTCACGGCATGTTTCAACCTTTATACTGCGCCATTATTTTCCATGGACTGATGCACCCGACATGTCTGTTTCTGTTCGCGACGCCTTGCGCATGGCTGCGCTCTACGTTGTGTTGTCGTTCCTCTGGCTGGTGCTGTCGGAGTGGGTGCTGCGTGGCATGACCGACAACGACCTGGCGCTGACCGTCGGGCGGCAGATCAACGTGGTGGTCTGGGTGCTGCTCAGCGCCTTGCTGATCTTCGTGTCACGGGCCCGGCTGCTCAACTTCATCGGCGTTGGTGCGCGTCTGCGCAGCGAGGATCGCGAACGCCTGCGCATGGCGGCAGCGGTCTTCGACAGCACCCTGGAAGGTGTGCTGGTGACCGATCGCAACGGCCTGATCGTGCATGTGAACCGCGCCTTCATGCGCATCACCGGTTATCACCAGGACGAAGTGCTGGGCCAGCGCCCGAGCAAGTTCAAGTCGGGACGCCATGGGGCGCCTTTCTACCAGCAGATCTACGCGACCTTGGCCGAAAAAGGCGAGTGGAGCGGGGAAATCTGGAATCGCCGCAAGAGTGGCGAGATCTATCCGCAATGGCAGACGATCTGCGCGATTCGCGACGACAGCGGTGAGCTGAGCCACTACGTCGCGGTGTTCAGCGACATCAGTGCGATCAAGCATTCCGAGCAAGAGCTGGCCTACCTCGCCCATCACGACCCCTTGACCGGCCTGCCCAACCGCCTGCTGTTCAGCGACCGTGCCGAGCAGGCGTTGGCGGCGGCGCAGGCGAACAAGCGTGGCTGCGCCTTGCTGCTGCTCGACCTCGACCACTTCCAGAGCATCAACGACAGCCTGGGGCACACCATTGGCGACCAGTTGCTCAAGCTGGTGGGCGAGCGTTTGCAGGAGCAGCTGGGTAGCGGCGTGACCCTGGCGCGCCTGGGCGGCGATGAGTTCGCGGTACTGCTCGAGGGGTGCCAGCAGGTCGCCCAGGCGGCGACCACTGCACAGGGCATCCTTGAACGCCTTCGTCAGCCGTTCGCGTTCGAAGGGCAGCAGCTGTTCATCGGTGCGAGCATCGGTATCAGCCTGTTCCCCAGCGACGCGCTGAGCGCCGAGCAACTGTTGCGCAATGCCGACTCGGCGCTGTTCAAGGCCAAAGCAATGGTCGCGCCTGCTATGCGCTGTACACCGAAGAACTTACCGCCCACGCCCAGCATCGCGTCGAGACCGCCGGCGAACTGCGCCGGGCGCTGGCCCAGGAAGAGTTGCGTGTCTTCTACCAGCCGGTGCACGACCTGTTCACCGGGAGCATGGTCGGGGTCGAGGCGCTGGTGCGCTGGCAGCATCCCGAGCGCGGCCTGGTGCCGCCGGGCGAGTTCATCCCGATCGCCGAGCGCACCGGGCTGATCGTCGATATCGATGCCTGGGTGCTGCGCCAGGCTTGTCGGCAGATGGTGCAGTGGCAAGCCGAGGGGCGAGTGCTGGACTTCGTCGCGGTTAATTTGTCGAGTCGCCTGTTCGGCCAGCGTGGCCTGTATCGACAAGTGGCCGAGGTGCTGGACGAGACCGGCCTGGACCCGGCGCTGCTGGAGCTGGAAGTGACCGAGAGCGCGGTGATGGAGGACCCCGAGGTGGCGCTGGAGCAGTTGCACCGTCTGCGCGAGCTGGGCTTGCGCCTGGCGATCGACGATTTCGGCACCGGCTATTCATCGCTGTTGCGGCTCAAGCGCCTGCCGGTGCAGAAGCTGAAGATCGACCAGGGCTTCGTCGCCGGATTGCCCAATGACGAAGACGACATCGCCATCGTGCGGGTGATCATCGCCCTGGCGCGGAGCATGGGGATGCAGGTGCATGCCGAGGGGATCGAGCTGGCCGAGCAGGCGCGACTGCTGCTGGAGCAGCAGTGCGACCTGGGGCAGGGCTACTGGTTCGGACGGCCCGTGGCGGCCGAGAACCTGCGCTGGTCGTAGGAACTCGATTTCAGCTCAGCGCTTGTTCAAGCCTTTGGCCAACCGATCCCCGCCCAACTGGATCACCGCCACCAAGGCCACCAGCATGACGATCACCGTCAGCATGATCTGGCTGTCGAAGCGCTGGTACCCATAGCGGTAGGCGATGTCACCCAGACCACCGGCACCGATCGCGCCGGCCATGGCCGAGGAGTTGATCATGGTCACCAAGGTGATGGTGAAACCGCCGACGATCCCTGGCAGCGCTTCAGGCAGCAGCACATGCCAGATGATGTGCCAGCGTCGGCAGCCCATGGCCTGCGCCGCTTCGATCAGGCCGTGGTCGACCTCGCGCAGGCTGACTTCGGCGATTCGGGCGAAGAACGGCGTGGCAGCGATGGTCAATGGCACCACGGCCGCCCAGACGCCATAGGTGGTACCGACGATCAGCCGGGTAAAGGGGATCAGTGCCACCATCAGGATCAGGAAGGGGATCGAACGGAACAGGTTGACGAAGGCGCCGAGCACGCGGTTGAGCAGCGGCGCTTCGTAGATGCCGCCCTTGCCGCTGGTGACCAGCAGCACCGCCATCGGAATCCCCACCAGCAGCGCGATCAACGAAGACACCCCCACCATGAGCAGGGTATCGATCAGGCCTTGCAGCAGGCGTTCAGTCCACATAACCCAGCACCTCCACATCGGCAGCCCAGCGCCGGGCACGTTCGAGCAGTTGATGAGCCCCGAGCGCGGAGCCGCGCACGGCCAGGACCAGTTGGCCCAAGGCGTGCTCGCCAATGGTCTCGACACCCCCCTGGAGCAGACGCACACGCCCGCCGAGATCGGTGAACAATGCCGACAGCTCCGGCTCGCCGACCAGCTGCAGGCGCAACACCACGGCAGCGTCCTGGCTGACCGGTTGAGCCCGCAAATTGGCCTGCAAGGCTGCGGGTAGCTTGGTCTGCAAGGGGGCGAGCAAGGTGCGGGTCACTTCGTGGCGCGGCGCGCCGAATACCTGCCAGACCTCGCCCTGCTCGACTACTTCGCCACGTTCGAGCACCACCACGCGCTGGCAGATGTCGCGGATCACCGCCATCTCGTGAGTGATCAGCACGATGGTCAGGCCAAGGCGCTGGTTGATATCGCGCAGCAGGTCGAGGATCGAGGCGGTGGTTTCAGGGTCCAGTGCCGAGGTCGCTTCGTCGCACAACAGGATCTGCGGATCGTGCACCAGCGCGCGGGCGATGCCGACACGCTGCTTCTGACCGCCGGACAACTGCGCCGGATAGACATGGTGTTTCTGTTCCAGGCCTACCAGCTCCAGCAACTCGCGCACTTTGCGGTGACGCTCGGCCTTGGCCACGCCGGCGACCTTCAAGGGGAGCTCGACGTTCTGCCACACGGTCTTGGCCGACATCAGGTTGAAGTGCTGGAAGATCATGCCGATGCGCCGGCGCAGCGACACCAGGCGATCCTCGTCGAACGGAGCGATGTCGACCTGGTCGATCAGCACGCGCCCTTCGCTGGG
The DNA here is from genome assembly GCF_001320965.1 of Pseudomonas sp. NBRC 111143. Taxonomy (NCBI): domain Bacteria; kingdom Pseudomonadati; phylum Pseudomonadota; class Gammaproteobacteria; order Pseudomonadales; family Pseudomonadaceae; genus Pseudomonas; species Pseudomonas sp. NBRC 111143. Next base: position 71,209 of record NZ_BCBT01000006.1, read on the forward strand.
TTGCTCCAGGCGGTTGATGGTGCGCAGCAGTGACGACTTGCCGGCGCCGCTGCGGCCGATGATGCCGAAGATCTCGCCGCGGCGGATGTTCAGGTCGATGTCGTGCAGGGCAGGGTGAGCTTGCCCGGGGTAGGTCTTGCCCAACCCGATGAAGCGTACATGAGCCTCGTTCACCTCCGGGCGCAATACCTGCTCGCGCGCCGGGGCCGGCGTGGCGTGGGGGACGGGCGCCCTGAGGGCGCTGGCGCTACTCATCTCAGCCCTCCCAGCCGGCCTGGTACAGGCTGCCGTGGGCCTTGTTCAAGGCTTCACGCACGGCCGGCGAATGCTGGTAGATATCGACGAACTTGGCCAGGCGCGGGTCGTCCTTGCTTTGCGGGCGGATCACGAACTGGATCACGTACTCCTTGTTCTCCAGGCCGTCGAACAGTAACGCCGAGGTGGCATCGAAGCTGTTAGCCAGGCGAATGTAGGCCGGGTAGCCCTGCACCAGGTCGGCATCGTCGTAGGCCCGCACCAGTTGCACGGCCTCGACCTGAAGAATCTTGAGCTTCTTGGGGTTGGCGACGATGTCGTCTTCGGTGGCCTTGTAACCCACGCCAGGCTTGAGCGTGATCAGCCCGGCCTTGGCCAGCAACTGCAGGCCGCGCCCGCTGTTGATCGGGTCGTTGGCGATGGCCACGCTGGCGCCTTCGGGCAGTTCGGCGAAGCGCTTGTACTTCTTCGAATACAGGCCGACGTTGTTGATGATCCCCGGTGCATAGGGCACCAGGTTGAAGCCTGCTGCGGCCTTGGCGTTTTCCAGGAAAGGAATGTGCTGGAAGTAGTTCACGTCGATGTCGCCGCTGTTGAGGCTGACGTTGGGGGCGATCCAGTCGCTGAACTCGATCAGCTTCACCTCCAGGCCTTGCTTGTGCGCTTCTGCCACGGCCGCTTCGAGCGGAATGGCGAAGGCGGCCGTGGTACCGATCTTCAGGGGTTCGACTGCCAGCGCGGCGCCGGCAAGGCCTAGGGACAGCAGGGCGGCCGCGACGGGCCGATAGAGTTTCTCAAGCATGATGCGCGGCTCCGGTCGGGGCGTTGGTCGGGGTGCGGTAGGTGCTGCCGGGATGGTCGGCAGGCAGATGTGCGCTAGGGCTGGCGAACAGCTTCTGGCGCAGGCTGCCCTCGGCGTAGGCGGTCTTGTAGCGGCCGCGGCGTTGCAGTTCGGGGACCACCAGGTCGATGAAGTCTTCGTAGCTTTCCGGGGTGACGGTGCGTGCCAGGTTGAAGCCGTCCAGGCCGGTTTCGTCGATCCAGCCGATCAGTTGCTCGGCGACCTGATCAGGCGCACCGACCAGGGTCACGTAGCGTCCGCCCAGGGCGTGTTGTTCCAGCAGGCGGCGGCGGGTCCAGGCGTTGTCCTGCAGGAGCTTGGTGGCGGACTGGATCGCATTGCCCTGGCCTGCGTTGATCGGCGCGTCGAGGTCGAAGGCGGCGAAGTCGATGCCGGTGGAGGCGGCAAAGTGCGCCACACCGGCTTCGGCGCTGGCGTGGCGCAAATACTCGGCGTGCTTGGCGCGGGCCTGCTCCTCGGTGCGGGCGACGATCACGGTGATGCCCATGAACACCTTGATCGCCTGAGGGTCGCGGCCGGCGGCGAGGGCGGCCGCGCGCACCTTGTCGACCTGGGCGCGGGTGCCTGAGTGGGTCTGGCCGCCGATGAACACGCACTCGGCGTGGTTGCCGGCAAATGCCAGGCCGCGTGCCGAGCTGCCCGCCTGGAACAGCACCGGTGTGCGCTGCGGCGAGGGCTCGCACAGGTGATAGCCCTCGACTTTGTAGAACTCGCCTCGGTGCTCGACCTTGCGCACTTTGTCGGGCCGGGCATAGACGCGCTGCTTGCGGTCTTCGACCACGGCATCGTCCGCCCAACTGCCTTCGAGCAGCTTGTACAGCACCTGCAGGTATTCGTCGGCCTGGTCGTAGCGCCGGTCGTGCTCGGGCTGTTGTTCCAGGCCCATGGCACGTGCCGCGCTGTCGAGGTAGCCGGTGACGATGTTCCAGCCGACCCTGCCCTTGCTCAGGTGGTCGAGGGTCGAGAGCCTGCGGGCGAACAGATAGGGCGGCTCGTAGGTGAGGTTGGCGGTCAGGCCGAAGCCCAGGTTGCGGGTCACCGCGGCCATGGCCGAGACCAGCAGCAGCGGGTCGTTGACCGGCAGCTGGATCGACTCCTTGAGCGTGACGTCGACCGAGTCGCCGTAGATGTCGTAGGTGCCGACGATGTCGGCGATGAAAAGCCCGTCGAACAGCCCGCGCTCCAGCAGGCGCGCGAGGTCGGTCCAGTACTCGATGTCCTTGTAGCGGGTCGAGGTGTCGCGCGGATGGGTCCACAGGCCGTGGTTGATATGGCCAATGCAGTTCATGTTGAAAGCGTTGAGCAGGATCTGCTTGCTCATCAGATGGTCCCTCGCAGCGGTGGGTTTTCGCCGTTGAGGTAGTAGTTGCCGATGGCGTGGTACTTCCAGCGCACCGGGTCGTGCAGGGTGTGGACCCGGGCGTTGCGCCAGTGGCGATCGAGGTTGTGTTCGGCCAGGGTGGCGCGGCTGCCGGCCAGCTCGAACAGGGTGCTGGCGGCGGACAGGGAAATCTCGGTGCTGATCGCGCGCGCCTCGGCGACGGCGATGGAGGCGGCGGCCACGCTGCTGGCGTTGCTGTCGCGCTGAGCCTGGTCGAGGATTTCACCGGCCCGCTCGAGCAGTGCTTCGGCGGCGTGCAGGCGGATGCTCAGGCGACCGAAGCTGTTGAGTGTCAGTGGATCGGCCGAGGCCTGGTCGACACCTGCGTCGATCCATGGGCGGCTGTGGTTGCGCACGAAGTGCAGGGCGTCTTCGACTGCGGCGCGAGCGATGCCGGTGTCGATGGCAGCGTGGAGAATCTGGGCCAATGGGCCGACTGTGGTCGGGCGTTCGAACGCGGCCTGGAAGGGCACCAGGTCGGTAGCCTCGACACGGACATTGTCGAACAGCACCGAACCGCTGCCGGTGGTGCGCTGGCCGAAGCCGCTCCAGTCGTCGATCACTTGCACACCGGGGCTGTCGGCGGGCACGAACGCCAGTTGCTGCACGCCCTCGTCATCGACCACCGAGGTGGGGATGCGCTGGGCGTAGATCGCGCCGGTGGCGTAGAACTTGCGGCCGTTGATGCGGTAGCCCGCGCCGTCGCGGGTCAGGCGGGTAGAGCGGTCGCTGGAGGTCCTGGTGCCGAGTTCGGCCAGGGCGTTACCGAAGCGCTTGCCGGCCAGCACCTCGGCGTAGAGACGTTGCTGTTGTTCGAGGGTGCCGTTCACGCGCAGCACTTCGAGGGCGTAGAAGTGGTTCTGCGGAATCTGCCCGAGCGAGGCGTCGGCCTGGGCGATGCGGGCGATGACCTTGGCCAGGGTGACGTTCGATACTTCGGCGCCGCCGAAGGCCTTGGGTACGCTGATCGCCCACAGGCCGGAGCGGGTGAACAGTTCCAGTTCGGCGTGCGGCAGGCGGCGCTCGCGGTCGCGCAGGGCGCTGTCGCGCTGCAGTTGCCGGGCGATGTCTTCAGCGACGGCAATGGCCTGCGCGTCGCTGGTGATCACGGATGTTGTCATGTTGTTCTCCGGGGCCTTTCGCGGGACAAGTCGCAGCGGCGAACCGCCGCTCCTACAGACCTGTGTTGTCCCTGTAGGAGCGGGCTTGCCCGCGAAAGGCCCTCAAGTCAGATCCAGGAATGCCGTGCAGGCAGCGTGCCGTTGAGGTAATAGGCGCCGACCGCGTGGTACTTCCAGCGCACCGGGTCGTGCAGCGTGTGCACCCGGGCGTTGCGCCAGTGGCGGTCGAGGTTGAATTCGGCGAGGGTGGCGCGGCTGCCGGCGAGTTCGAGCAGCTTCTCGCTGGCCTGCAGCGAAATCTCGGTGGTGAGCACCTTGGCCTCGGCCACGGCAATCGAGGCGCGCGCCGCCGCAGCGGCATCGATGGGCGCCGCATTGACTTCGTCCAGTACCTGCGCGGCCTTGCGCAGCAGCGCCTCTGCGGCGTGCAGCTCGAGCTTGAGACGGCCGATGTCGGCGATCACGTAGAGATCATCGCTGGCCCGTTCGACCTTGGCATCGATCCACGGCCGCGACTTGTCACGCACGAAGGCGATGGCGTCGTCGATGGCCGCTTCGGCGATTCCGGCGTCGATGGCAGTCTGGATCAGTTGCGAGACCGCGCCCTGGATATTGGGCTGGTCGGCCTGGCGCCAGTTGTCGATCACCAGGTCCGCGTCCACCGGCACCTGGTCGAGCAGCACCGTGCCGCTGGCGGTGGTGCGCTGGCCGAAGCCGGACCCGTCGTCGACGATGCGCAGCCCAGGGCTGCCACGGCGTACGAAGGCCAGGCGCTGGCGACCTTCGTCGTCCAGGGCCTTGACCGCCACCCAGTGGGCGAACAGGGCGCCTGTGGAGTAGAACTTCTCGCCGCTGATGCGGTAGGTGTCGCCGTCGCGGGTGATGCGGGCCTTGAGGGTCAAGGTGTCTTTGGTGCTGCGTTCGGGGCCGGCATTGCCGATGCGCCAGCCGTCCAGCACCGAGCGGAAGATCAGCGCCTGCTGCGCTTCGCTGGCGGTCAGGCGCAGCAGTTGCAGCAGGCCGAACTGATTCTGTGGGATCTGCCCCAACGCCGGGTCGGCGGCGCTGATCAGGCGAAAGACTTCGGCGATGGTCGCGAACGACACATCCGGGCCGCCATGGGCCTTGGGCACGCTGATGCTGCCAAGCCCCGAGCGGGTGAACAGCTCGATCTCGGCCCACGGCAGCTTGCGTTGCTGGTCGCGGCGCGAGGCCTGCTGGCGCGCGACTTCGGCCAGTTCGCGGGCCGCTTGCAGGGCCTCGGCGTCATTGCGCAACACCTTGGCCGGCAGCAGCAGGGGCGAGCTGTCGATATCGCTGTGGAATTGGGTATTGGGTTGGCTGGACATCAGTGCCGCTCCTTGGCTGCACTCAATGCCCTGGCGTTACGCACTGGGGTGATTGTGTTCCTGACCATTCCTGAACCTCACGAAGTAGATGCGTCGCTACAGCTGGTCGCGACGGATGTATGCGGGTCCGGTGGTCCGGTCTATATACCTTATGTGCTTATAAAAAGTTTATGAACTAACTCTTTGGAATATGAATAGAAGAGAGGCATTTGTCTGGATGTACCGGACTCTTCGCGGGAAAAGGCCCGCTCCCACAGAGAACCGCACAGGCTTCATCACCGGTGCGGCTCCTGTGGAAGCGGGACTTGCCCGCGAAGATCCAGCCGAGCTTTTCAGTCTTGCGAAGCAGTGGTCCCGAGGAACTTGCGCAGGAACTGCCGGGTGCGTTCTTCCTTCGGATTGGCGAACAGTGCCTTGGCCTCGCCCTGCTCGACGATCACGCCCTTGTCGAAGAAGATCACCCGGTTCGCCACATCACGTGCAAAGCTCATCTCGTGGGTGACGATGATCATGGTGCGCTTCTCTTCGGCCAGGCCGCGGATGGTCGCCAGCACTTCGCCGACCAGCTCGGGGTCGAGCGCGGAGGTCGGTTCGTCGAAGAGGATCACTTCAGGCTCCATCGCCAGGGCCCGGGCGATGGCCACGCGCTGCTGCTGGCCGCCGGACAGGCGCCGTGGATAGGCGTCTTCCTTGCCGGCCAGGCCGACCTTGGCGAGCAGCTTGCGGCCCAGTTCCAGGGCCTGGTCGCGCGGGGTCTTCTTGACGATCACCGGCCCTTCGATGACGTTCTCCAGGGCGGTGCGGTGCGGGAACAGGTTGAAGTTCTGGAACACGAACCCGGCCTGCTGGCGCAGACGGCGGATCGCGCTCTGCTGGCCGCCGAGCGGGCGGTCGGCGTCGATGTCGATATCGCCGATGCGGATCTTCCCGGCATCGGGGGTTTCCAGCAGGTTCAGGCAGCGCAGGAAGGTGGTCTTGCCCGAGCCGCTGGGGCCGATGATGGCGACGACTTCACCGGCCTCGACCGTCAGGTCGATGCCCTTGAGCACGGTCTGGCCCTTGAACTGCTTGGTCAGGCCTTCTACTACGATCATCTCAGTGCTCCTGGTCATGCTGGTTGACCCGCGCTTCCATGCGGTTCTGGAAGTGCGCCAGGATACTGCAGAGAATCCAGTAGATGACGGCCACGGCCAGGTACATGGTGAAGACTTCGAAGGTCCGTGCGGTGATCAACTGTGCCTGGCGGAACAGCTCTGGCACCTGGATGGTCGCCGCCAGGGCGGTATCCTTGACCAGCGAGATGAAGCTGTTGCCCAGCGGCGGCAAGGCGGTGCGCATGGCCTGGGGCAGGATCGCCCGGCGCATGGCCTGGGTACGGGTCATGCCGATGCTGGCTGCGGCTTCCCACTGGCCGCGGTCGATCGAGGAGATCGCCGCGCGCAGGATTTCGCAGATGTACGCCGCCATGTTCAGCGACAGGCCGATCAGCGAGGCGGGGATCGGATCGAGTTCGATGCCGATCTGCGGCATGCCGAAGTAGATCACGAACAGTTGCACCAGCAGCGGCGTGCCGCGGAAGAACGACACGTAGATCCGCGCCAGCCAGTCCAGCGGCAGGATCTTCGACAGGCGCATCAGTGCCAGGGCAAAGCCCAGCACCAGGCCGAAGAACATGCCGCCGACACTGAGCAGTACCGTGTAACCCGCGCCCTTGAGCAGGAAGGGCGTAGAGTCGATAACGAGTTGCAGGCTTTCAGAGATCATTTGGTGACGTCGGCACCGAAGTATTTCTCGGACAGCTTGGCCAGGGTGCCGTCAGCTTTGAGCTTGTCCAGCGCCTTGTTCACTGCTGCGAGCAGTTCAGGTTCGCCCTTGCGCAGGGCCACGCCGCTTTCCAGGCGCGAGAAGGCTTCGCCGGCAAGTTGAGTGTCCTTGGCCTTTTGTGCGTATTCCAGGGCGGCCAGGCGGTCGATCAGGATGGCGTCGATACGGCCGTTGCGCAGGTCGGCGAACTTGCTCGGATCGTCTTCATAGGTACGTACGTCGGCTTTGGGTACGTCCTGCTTGACCCACTGCTCGTAGTTGGTGCCCAGGCCCACACCGACCTTCTTGCCCGCCAGGTCCTGCGCGGTCTTGATGTTCAGCTGCTCGGCCTTCTTCTTCAGGATCAGCGCCTGGATGCCGGAGATGGTGTAGGGCTCGGAGAAGTCATACTTCTTCTTGCGCTCTTCGGAGATGGTCACCTGGTTGATCACCACGTCCAGGCGCTTGGATTCCAGCGCGGCGAGGATGCCGTCCCACTTGGTTGGCTGGACCTTGGCCTTGACGCCCAGCTCCTTGGCCAGCAGTTCGGAGAGTTCCACTTCGAAACCGGTCAGCTTGCCGTTTTCGTCGACGAAGCTGAAGGGTGGGTAGGTGCCTTCCAGGCCGACGTTGATCACGCCTTTTTCCTGGATGGTCTTGAGCTGCTCACCCGCAAAGGCGTGGCTGAACAGGCCGGTGCCCAGCAGGATGGCCAGGCTGGCATTGAGAAGTGGTTTGGTGAATTTGGTCATGGCTTTCCCCGCGCTTTGTTTTAAGTAGTGGGTGGCGACTATAGGGTGGGCTGTATAGCTCAGGAAATAATAAAAAATTATCTATTATTCCTTTCTGTTATTTCGTCCCTGAAGGGCAGTTTTGAGGGTAGCCGTGAACCGGGTCCCCGTCATCGCTGCTTATGCCCGACTTAGTGCAGGATGGAATAAAGCGTTGTTTTTTCCAAGGGAAGAATTTGCCGTAGAGTAATTCCCACAAGTGGCGGCTCTACCGACCGACACCGTCGCAAGCCAGGAGAACACCGTGAGCGAACATCCATCGACCGGCCATTGGCAATTGCCGGGCATCGTCAGCGAACTGCGCCAGGCCCGTGACCAGTGGCGTAGTCGCAATGGCCGTTGCAGCAACAAGCAGGGCGGGCGCGAACTGCCCTCGCGCGAGGCGATGCGCGAGATCCTCGAGCAATTATGTGGAGCGTTGTTTCCCATGCGCCTGGGGCCTGTGGACCTGCGTGAGGAGGGCGAGGATTTCTATGTCGGCCACACCCTGGATGCGGCGCTGACCGCACTGCTCGACCAGGCGCGCCTGGAACTGCGCTACGCCGCGCGGCACGGCAATACCGAGGTCGAGCCCAAGGACGTCGATGCCCACGCACTGGGTTTGATCCAAGGTTTTGCCAAAGCCTTGCCAGGGTTGCGCGTACTGCTCGACACCGACGTGCTGGCGGCCTACCACGGTGACCCCGCGGCGCGTAGCGTCGACGAGGTGTTGCTGTGCTATCCCGGCATCCTGGCGATCATCCACCACCGCCTGGCGCATCACCTCTACCAGGCCGGGCTGCCGCTGCTGGCGCGAATCAGCTCGGAGCTGGCGCATTCGGCCACCGGCATCGACATTCATCCCGGCGCACAGATCGGCCAGAGCTTCTTCATCGACCACGGCACAGGCGTGGTGATCGGCGAGACGGCGATCATCGGCGAGCGCGTACGCATCTATCAAGCGGTGACCCTTGGCGCCAAGCGCTTCCCGTCGGACGAGTCGGGCACCTTGCACAAGGGCCTGGCGCGCCACCCGATCGTCGAGGACGACGTGGTCATCTATGCCGGTGCGACCATTCTGGGGCGCATCACCATCGGCAAGGGTTCGACCATTGGCGGCAATGTCTGGCTGACTCGCAGCGTGCCGGCCGAGAGCAACATCACCCAGGCGAACCTGCAACTCGATTGCCAGGACAAACAGTGAGGTAGGCCCGGCGGGCCCTATCGCAGCACAAGTCCGCTCCCACAGAGTGGAGCGGGCTTGTCCCGCGATAGGGCCGGAACTGCTGGCAAAGAGCAAAGGTCAACTGGTCGCCCGCCAGCGACCACAGGTCGCATTGAAATCCGATCCATGTTTAACTTGAACGCTTGTTCAAATTAAAACGCTGGTCCGCTGCCGGTGTTCAACAGGAGGATTCCCTTTGCTGAACCCGTTCAATCCGAGCCTTTTCACTGCTGTAGAGGTGCCCGTTTCATGAGTGCACCGACGCCTTCCCTTGCCAATGGCAAGATCCGCATGAACCCCCCGGTGTTCTACTTCGCGGCAAGTTTCATCCTCATCTTCGGCCTGGTGGTCATCGCCAACCCGCAAGCGGCGGGCGACTGGTTGCTGGCTGCACAGAACTGGGCGGCCAACACGGTCGGCTGGTACTACATGCTGGCCATGACCCTGTACCTGGTGTTCGTGGTGGTCACTGCGGTGTCCGGCTACGGCAAGATCAAGCTCGGCGCCGACCATGACGAGCCCGAGTTCAGCTACCTGTCCTGGGCCGGCATGCTGTTCGCTGCCGGCATCAGCATCACGTTGTTCTTCTTCTGCGTCTCCGAGCCGCTGACCCACATGCTCCAGCCGCCCCAGGGCGAGGCGGGCACGGCCGAGGCCGGGCGCCAGGCGATGCAGATCCTGTTCCTGCACTGGGGTCTGCATGGTTGGGGCGTGTTCGCCTTCGTCGGCATGGCCCTGGCGTATTTCGCCTACCGCCACAACCTGCCATTGGCATTGCGCTCGGCGCTGTACCCGCTGATCGGCAAACGCATCAACGGGCCGATCGGCTACGCAGTGGACGGCTTCGGCATCATCGCCACGGTGTTCGGCCTGGGTGCGGACATGGGCTTTGGCGTGCTGCACCTCAACGCCGGCCTCGACTACCTGTTCGGCATCGACCACAGCCAGTGGGTGCAGGTGCTGCTGATCGCCCTGATGATGGGTGCAGCGGTGGCCGTTGCAGTTGCCGGGGTGGAGAAGGGCGTGCGGGTGATGAGCGACATCAACCTGTTCCTGGCCTGCGCGCTGCTGTTGTTCGTGCTCTTCGCCGGCCCCACGCAGCACCTGTTCAACACCCTGATCCAGAACCTTGGCGATTACCTCGGCGCCCTGCCGCGCAAGAGTTTCGACGTGTATGCCTATGGCGAGAATCGCGACTGGCTGGGCGGCTGGACGGTGTTCTACTGGGCCTGGTGGATCGCCTGGGCGCCCTTCGTCGGGCTGTTCATCGCGCGGATCTCGCGTGGCCGCACCATTCGCGAATTCGTCTTCGGCGTGCTGCTGATCCCGCTGGGCTTCACCCTCGCGTGGATGTCGATCTTCGGCAACAGTGCGCTGGACCAGGTGATCAACCACGGCATGACCGCGCTGGGGCAGTCGGCGTTGGACAACCCCTCGATGAGCCTGTACCTGCTGCTGGAGACCTATCCATGGAGCAAGACGGTGATTGCCGTCACCGTGTTCATCAGCTTCGTGTTCTTCGTCACCTCCGCCGACTCCGGCACCGTGGTGCTGTCGACGCTTTCTGCCAAAGGCGGCGACGCCGACGAGGACGGGCCGAACTGGCTGCGGATCTTCTGGGGCGCGATGACTGCGCTGGTCACCAGCGGCTTGCTGTTCGCTGGCAGCATTGATTCGCTGAAATCGGCGGTGGTGCTGACGTCGCTGCCATTCTCGCTGATCTTGCTGTGCATGATGTGGGGCCTGCACAAGGCGTTCTACCTGGAGAGCCAGCGGCAGATCGCGCAGATGCACTCGCTGGCACCGTTCGCCCAGTCCCGCCGCGGACGCGGTGGCTGGCGCCAGCGCTTGAGCCAGGCCGTGCACTTCCCATCACGCGACGAGGTGTATCGCTTCATGGATGACGTGGTGCGCCCGGCGATTGCCGACGTGACCGAGGTCTTCGAGCAGAAGGGCCTGGCGCTGATCACCCAGGACGACCCGAGCCACGACAACGTCAGCCTGAAGATCGGCCATGGCGAGGAGCAGCCGTTCATCTACCAGGTGCAGATGCGTGGCTACTTCACGCCGTCGTTCGCGTTGGGTGGGCTGGGTACGCAGGAGCTGAAGAACCGCCGCTACTACCGCGCCGAGGTGCACCTGGCCGAAGGCAGCCAGAACTATGATCTGGTCGGCTACAGCAAGGAGCAGATCATCAACGACATCCTCGACCAGTACGAGCGGCACATGCAGTTCCTGCACCTGGTCAGGTAACGCGCGGCGCTTCCATTCGCGGGCAAGTCGGAGCGCCGAACCGCCGCTCCCACAGGTGCAACACAGTTGCTGACGACTGTGGTGCACCTGTGGGAGCGGGCTTGCCCGCGAATGGTTTCAGAACGGCGCGTCGCCGAGAATCGTCGCCCGGTGCATCACCCGCCGCTGCGGCCGGTAGTCATCCACCGCGTAATGCTGGGTCACGCGGTTGTCCCAGAACGCCACGTCATTCTCCTGCCAACGCCAGCGAATGCTGAATTCTGGCCGCGTGGCATGGGCGAACAGCAGCTTGAGCAGCGCCTCGCTCTCGTGGTCGGCAAGCTCGTTGATCCGTGTGGTGAACCCTTCGTTGACGAACAACGCCTTGCGCCCGCTCACCGGATGGGTGCGCACCACCGGGTGCGACAGCGGTGGGTTGTTGCGGCGGGTGGCTTCCCAGCGCTCCAGGTCCTGGGCAGTGGTGCCGAAGCGCTCGAGCGGGAACGACTTGGTGAAGTCGTGGGTGGCCGTGAGGCCGTCGAGCAGGGTGCGCAGGGGCGCCGACAAGGCTTCGAACGCAGCGATGCCGCTGGCCCACAAGGTGTCACCGCCGTAGGCGGGCAGTTGCTTGGCGCTGAGCACCGCGCCCAGTGCCGGGGTCGGCAGGAAGGTAACGTCGGTGTGCCAGATCGCGTTGTCGCGCACGTCGGTGACTGCGGTGTCGAGAATCAGCACCTGCGGGGTTTCCGGCACGTTGGGATAGATCGGATGGATGTGCAGGTCGCCGAAGCGCGCAGCGAAGCGGGCCTGCTGGGCGGGGTCGATCGATTGTTCGCGGAAGAACAACACCTGGTGCTCGAGCAGCGCCTGCTCGATGGCGTCGCGCTGTGCGTCGGTGATGTCGCGGGACAGGTCGACGCCGCTGATCTGCGCGCCGAGGGCCGGGCTGAGGGGGGTGATGGTCAGGCTCATGTCGGTCTCGAATGGGGGCGGTTGGCGGTGTCGTTGCGGGCCTCATCGCGGGGCAAGCCCGCTCCTACAGGTAGCTCTGTGAACCCGCGATGAGGCCGGAAAGGTCAGTGACTTTGTCCATGCCAAGGCACGAGGCGGCGCTGCAGGGCACGCAGGCCCATCTCCAGGGCAAAGGCGATCAGCGCGATCAGCAAGATGCCCAGCACAACAACATCGGTGACCAGGAACTGCGCGGCTGACTGGACCATGAAGCCCAGGCCGCTGGTAGCGGCGATCAGTTCGGCGGCGACCAGTGTCGACCAGCCGACCCCGAGGCCGATGCGAATGCCGGTGAGTATGTCGGGCAAGGCGCTGGGCAGGATCACATGGCGAATCAGTTGTACCTTGCTCGCTCCCAGCGACTGCGCGGCGCGCAGCTTGGCCGGGTCGACGGTGCGCACGCCGGTGGCGGTGGCGATGGCGATCGGGGCGAAGATCGCCAGGTAGATCAGCAGCACCTTCGACAACTCGCCGATGCCGCACCAGATCACGATCAGCGGCAGGTAGGCCAGCGGTGGGATCGGCCGGTAGAACTCGATCAGTGGATCGAGGATGCCGCGGGCCACGCGGTTGTAGCCGATGGCGATGCCGACCGGAATCGCGGTCAGGGTTGCCGCCAGCAACGCCACGCCAATACGGCCCAGGCTCGCGCCCAGATGCTGCCAGAGGCTGGCGTCCATATAGCCTTGGGTCAGCAGCACCCAGGCCTTGGCCACGATGTCGCCGGGGGCGGGTAGAAACAGTGGCTCGACCCAGCCGGCAGCGGTCACCAGCCACCAGGCCAGCAGCAGGCTGCCCAGGGTCAGGGCGCTGATCCAGCGCGTCGGCAGCGGGCGGCGGGCCTTGATCGCCGACGCGGTGCGGGTGTCGGTTTTGCCGGCGACCGGCAGGTCCAGGCTGCTCATGCGGACTCCTCGCGGCGGGCGGCACGTTGGGAAAAGACTCGCGACAGCACATGCTCGCGGGTTTCGATGAAACGTGGATCGGACTTGATCGCCCGCGCCGGTTCGCCCGCGGCATAACGCTGGCCGAAGTCCAGTTGCAGGCGCTCGACCACGCGGCCCGGATTCGGTGCCAGCAACACCAGTTCGCTGGCCAGGAACACGGCTTCCTCGATGTCGTGGGTGATCAGGAACACCGGCTTTGCGGTGCGCTGCCAGACCTGCAGCAGCAACTCTTGCATCTGCTCGCGGGTGAAGGCATCGAGGGCGCCGAAGGGTTCGTCCATCAACAGTACGCGTGGGTCGGCAGCCAGGGCGCGGGCCAGGCCCACGCGTTGCTTCTGTCCGCCTGAAAGCTGCCAGATGCGTCGGTCGCCGAACCCGGCCAGATCGACCAGTGCCAGCATCTCACGCGCCTTGGCTTCACGCTGTGCGCGAGGTACGCCGGCCAGCTCCAGGCCGAAAGCGACATTGCCGAGCACGTCCTGCCAGGGCAGCAGGGCGTCATCCTGGAACACCACGCCGCGGTCGGCGCCTGGGCCTTGCACGGGCGCACCGTCAAGGGTGATGCGCCCGCCGCTGGGGGCGACGAAGCCGGCGATGAGATTGAGCAGCGAGGTCTTGCCGCTGCCGGAGGGCCCGAGGGCGACCAGCAGTTGGCGTGGCCCCAGCGTCAGGTTGATGTCATCCAGCACCGGGGTGGTGGCGCCGGGGTACTGTGCGCTGATGCGCTCCAGCTCGAGCAAGGCCATGATGGGCTCCGGTTCGGGGCGCAGGGCGCCCCTGGGTTCGATCGGTTGGGCGGGTGCTTCAGTTGGGCAGGAACTTGGCCGTTACGTACGGCGAGTAATCCGGCAGCACTGCCTCGACCTTGCCCTGCTCCTTGAGGAACGTCGCGGTGTCGGTCAGTGCCTGGGTGGTGGGCGCGCCCAGTGCCGCGGTCTGGTCGGCGGCCAACGGGTAGACGTTGCCCTCCAGCAGGCCCGGGATATCGCCGGTCTTGGCGCCGGACAGTTTGGCGAGCTTGTTCACGTTGTCTGGATTGGCCAACCAGGCTTTCGGGTCCTTGCGGTAGTCGGCGTACGCGTCAAGGGTGACCTTGGCGAACGACTTGACGATCTCCGGGTGCTTCTCGGCGAAGTCCTTGCGCACGATCCAGGCATCGAAGGTCGGGGCGCCTTTCTTTGCCAGTTCGCCAGAGGTGATCAGCACCTTGCCGTTTTCCTTGGCCACGCCCAGCGCTGGGTCCCAGACGTAGGTGGCGTCGATGTCGCCGCGTTTCCAGGCGGCGATGATCGCCGGTGGCGCGAGGTTGAGGATCTGCACCTTGGCCGGGTCGATGTTCCAGCTCTTGAGCGCCGCCAGCAGGCTGTAATGCCCAGTGGAGACGAAGGGCACGGCGACTTTCTTGCCGATCAGGTCCTGTGGACTCTTGATGCTGTCGCGGGCGACCAGCGCTTCACCGGCACCGATCTGGGTGGCGATGAGGAAGGTTTCTACCGGCACCTTGCGGGTGGTCGCGGCAGCCAGCGGGCTGGAGCCCAGGTAGCCGATCTGCACGTCGCCGGAGGCGACGGCGGCGATGATGTCGGCACCGTTGTCGAATTTGCGCCAGTCGATGCTGGCGTGGCTGGCTTTTTCGTAGCTGCCATCGGCCTGGGCCACCTTGGCCGGGTCCACGGTGGTCTGGTAGGCCACGGTCAGGTCGGCGGCCTGGGCGAACCAGCTGGCGCTTGCCAGGGTCAGCGCGGCGAACAGGCGCAGGGGGGCGTGGGGGATCATGATCGAACCTCTCGTCAGGCATCGGGTGATGAATGACGCGAAGACTAAATGATCTAATAATTACAAAATAAATAACTTTTCAGAATTAGCTTAGGAGACAAAACGCTTAGAAATCGGCGCCGTCAGAGGAAGGGTTGTGAAATTTTTGTGAAAGGCTACGCTTTCACAACTTTTCACGGAGCGCCCTCTGGCAAAGGGGTGCAGATAACCGGAAGCTATGAGCGAAGGATGTGCATACACCAAATGACGCTTAAGGTTCCGTAGTTATTCCGGAAAAATCTGACGATTTCATAAAACGGTCATTTTGGATTTATAGGATTGTCATTATCCTGTAGCGCAGGTGCATTAGACCAAAGTCGTGAAATCTCTGGTAACGATTGACTTACCAGTCACACTTTGGTGCTAAATCGCTTACCCGTGGCGAGGGGGGCATCAGATCCCCCCGCCTTGAGAATACAAAAATTAGAATGTAGAGGAGCAAAGCATGTACAAGTCTAGCCTGGCCCTGGCCGTGGCACTGGGGGTTCTCGCCCAACAAGCGGGCGCCGCTGGCTTCATCGAAGACAGCAAGGTATCCATCAGCTCGCGCACCATGTACTTCAACAACGACGACCATGAAGTTCGCACGAACGCTCAGGGTCGTAACGGTGACCAGCGCGAAACCGCCCAAGGTTTCAAGCTCGACTACCTGTCCGGCTTCACCCAAGGCACCGTTGGTTTCGGTGTCGACGTTCAAGCTCTCTGGGGTATCCACCTCGATGGCGGCCGTGGCCGTCACCCGGATAACAACACCTTCTTCCCAAGCGACAGCGACGGCTCTGCCGTGAGCCAGTGGGCTCGCATCGGTGGTAACGCCAAGGCTCGCTTCTCCAAGACCGAAGTCCACTATGGCAGCGCCCTGGCGCCAAACCTGCCGATCCTGGTTTCCAACGACGGTCGTCTGCTGCCGCAAACCTTCGAGGGCGGTACCGTCCAGTCGAAGGAAATCGACAACGTTACCCTCAACGCGGGTCAGCTGACCCACGCCATGGGTCGTGCCTCGAGCAACCGCACCGGCCTGTCCGTTGGCGGCGCTTACCGCGACAGCAACAAGTTCCAGTTCGCCGGCGGCGACTGGAAGGTCACCAAAGACCTGACCCTGCAGTACTACTACTCGAACCTGGAAGACTTCTACAAGCAGCACTTCCTGGGTCTGACCCACGTCTACCAGATCGCCAATGATCAGTCGTTCAAGACCGACCTGCGCTGGTTCAAGAGCAGCAGCGACGGCAAGAACGGCGAAGCCGGCTACACCTTCAACAACAACGGTGGCTACGCCAAGAACGCAGGCGAGGTCGACAACAAGACCTGGTCCGCGATGTTCACCTACACCATCGGCGGCCACGCAATCATGCTGGGTCACCAACAGGTTGGCGACGACGGCGGTTTCGTCTGGCTGAACCAGGGTAACGTGCGCAAGGACGGCAGCACCTCGCCGCTGGAAGGCAACGGTGGCTCGAGCTTCTACCTGTTCACCGACAGCATGATCAACCAGTTCGCCCGTGCTGGCGAGAACACCACTTTCGGTCAGTACTCCTATGACTTCGCACGTCTGGGCGTACCGGGCCTGAAGGCATCCGTGGCCTACCTGCGCGGTGATGACATCAAGAACGCCCGCACCAGCGGCACCTACAGCGAGTGGGAACGCGACGCGCGTATCGACTACGTACTGCAGGAAGGCACCCTCAAGGGCCTGGGCGTCAGCCTGCGTCACGGCACCTACCGTGGCGGCGGCGAGAGCATCAACGATGCCGATCAGACTCGTCTGATCTTCAACTACACTTACAACTTCATGTAAGTCGTAGCTGCAACGAAAGAGCCTCGCCTGGTGCGAGGCTTTTTTGTGCCTGCGAATCCGTATTCTTTCCGGTTATAAATAAATCAGTATTTATTCTTTTTGTTTTTAATCGGAAGCAGGCACATTGAATCCCACAAGGCCAGACACAGCACAGGAGCCGCTTCCATGAGCCTCAAACTCGGCGACATCGCCCCCGACTTCGAACAGGATTCCAGCGCCGGCAAGATCCGTTTCCATGAGTGGCTGGGCAACAGCTGGGGCGTGCTGTTCTCCCACCCGGCCGACTTCACCCCGGTGTGCACCACTGAACTGGGCCTGACCGCCAAGCTCAAGGATGAGTTCGCCAAGCGCGGCGTCAAGGCTATCGCACTGTCGGTGGACCCGGTCGACTCGCACCACAAGTGGATCGATGACATCAACGAGACCCAGAACACCGTGGTCAACTTCCCGATCATCGCCGATGCTGATCGCAAGGTGTCCGACCTGTACGACCTGATCCACCCCAACGCCAACGACACGCTTACCGTACGCTCGCTGTTCGTGATCGACCCGAACAAGAAGGTACGCCTGACCATCACCTATCCAGCCAGCACCGGGCGCAACTTCAACGAGATCCTGCGGGTGATCGATTCGTTGCAGCTGACCGACAACTACAAGGTCGCCACCCCGGGTAACTGGCAGGACGGCGACGAGGTAGTGATCGTGCCTTCGCTGAAGGATGAGGACGAGATCAAGCAGCGCTTCCCGAAAGGTTATCGGGCAGTCAAACCCTATCTGCGCCTCACCCCGCAACCCAATCGTTGAATCCTCGTTGCATTGTTCTTAGCCATAGCAGGGATTTCGGGCCGTTTCGACGGCCCTTTTTTATGCCTGCTCTTCGTGCGGGCAGGCTTGCCCGTGAAGCGAATGAGAGGGCGCGCTTCAGGGTGAAAAGCTATATCTCCATAACGAATAAACAAATGAAAAAATATGATTTCTAGATATATGTGGCGAGCTGCTAATGTCGGAGTCATTCACAGGGGCCACACCCCGGAACCGAATTGAAGGAAGCGCTGCAATGCTGGTTGTTTCGATAGGTGGTAGCCCCAGTACCCGTTCACGCTCCGGCGTGCTGCTAGAGCGTTCGCGCCAGTGGTTGCAGGATCGTGGTGTGGAGGTGGTGACCTTCCAGGTGCGCGAGTTTCCGGCAGAGGACCTGCTCCACGCACGTTTCGACAGCCCGCAGGTACAGCACTTCCAGCAACTGGTAGCCCAGGCTGATGGGCTGGTGGTGTCGACCCCGGTGTACAAGGCATCGTTCGCCGGGGCCCTGAAAACGTTGCTCGACCTGTTGCCCGAGCGTGCGCTGGAACACAAGGTGGTCCTGCCGATCGCGACCGGCGGCAGCATCGCCCACATGCTGGCGGTGGATTACGCATTGAAGCCTGTGCTGTCGGCACTCAAGGCGCAGGAGACCCTTCAAGGGATCTTCGCCGACGACAGCCAGGTCGCTTACGCCGAAGGCAATCGCCCGGCACAGTTGGCCGAGGCCCTGGAAGCCCGCCTGCTGGACTCGCTGGAAACCTTCCACAGTGCCCTGGCGCGTCGACCCAAGCCGGTCGCTCCAGGTGTACTCAACGAACGCCTGATCAGTGCTCGCTGGAGCATCTGAACCAGCCCGCAAATGCGTCACCGTTTTTCCACCTTACTCGCCCGACAACGAGGCAAGCAGGTGCAACCCGAACCTCATTCGCACAGGAGAGCGCCATGCGCACAGTCTTCTTGCGTCGTGGTCTGGTCGCCCTGTTTGCGGCGGCTGTGTCCTTCGGCGCCATCACCCAAGCCCAGGCCGAGAGCCTGCGCATCGGTTACCAGAAATACGGCACCCTGGTGCTGCTCAAGGCCAAGGGCTCGCTGGAGAAGCGCCTGAAGGAACAGGGCATCGACGTGCAGTGGACCGAGTTCCCCGGTGGCCCGCAGCTCCTCGAAGGGCTGAACGTCGGCTCGATCGATTTCGGTGTCACCGGCGAAACCCCGCCCGTCTTCGCCCAGGCCGCCGGTGCCGACCTGCTCTACGTGGCCTATGAGCCGCCTGCGCCGCACAGCGAGGCGATCCTCGTGCCCAAGGGCTCGCCGATCCAGTCGGTGAAAGAGCTCAAAGGCAAGAAAGTCGCGCTGAACAAAGGCTCCAACGTGCACTACCTGCTGGTCCGCGCCCTTGAGGACGCCGGCCTGAAATACAGCGATATCCAACCCGTGTACCTGCCGCCTGCCGATGCCCGCGCCGCCTTCGAGCGTGGCAGCGTCGATGCCTGGGTGATCTGGGACCCGTACCAGGCGGCTGCCGAACAGCAGTTGCAGGCCCGTACCCTGCGTGATGGCAAGGACCTGGTCGACAACCACCAGTTCTACCTGGCCACCCGCAGCTACGCGACCCAGCACCCGGCAGTGGTCAGCGCCCTGATCGACGAGGTGCGCGCCGTGGGCGAGTGGTCCCAGGCCAACCCGCAGCAAGTGACCGACCAGGTCGCGCCGCTGCTCGGCCTGCCGGCCGACATCACCCTGACCTCGGTCAAGCGCCAGGGCTACGGCGCTGCGCCGCTGACGCCCGAAGTGATCGCCGCGCAACAGAAGATCGCCGACACCTTCCAGGCTCTGAAGCTGATTCCCAAGCCCTTGAGCATCAAGGACGTGATCTGGACCCCACCGGCCAAGGTCGCCAGCGCACCTTGAACGATTCGCCTGCGCCGCAGCATCGCTGCGGCTTGAGCCACCCTTGAGGAGACAACTCCAATGAGCCTTAACATTTTCTGGTTCCTCCCCACCCACGGTGACGGCAAGTACCTGGGTACCACCGAAGGCGCACGCGCCGTCGATCACGGCTACCTGACCCAGGTCGCCCAGGCGGCCGATCGCCTGGGTTTCGGTGGCGTGCTGATCCCTACCGGTCGCTCCTGCGAGGATTCCTGGCTGGTTGCGGCATCACTGATTCCGGTGACCCAGAACCTGAAGTTCCTGGTTGCGCTGCGCCCGGGCATCATTTCGCCGACCGTGGCCGCTCGCCAGGCAGCGACCCTGGATCGCCTGTCCAACGGCCGTGCGCTGTTCAACCTGGTGACCGGTGGCGATCCGGACGAGCTGGCCGGTGACGGCCTGCACCTGAATCACGAGGAGCGCTACGAAGCCTCGGTCGAGTTCACCCGCATCTGGCGCAAGGTGCTGGAAGGCGAAGTGGTCGACTATGACGGCAAGCACATCCAGGTGAAGGGCGCCAAGCTGCTCTATCCGCCGATCCAGCAGCCGCGTCCTCCGCTGTATTTCGGCGGTTCGTCCGAGGCCGCACAGGATCTGGCCGCCGAGCAGGTCGAGCTGTACCTGACCTGGGGTGAGCCACCGGCTGCCGTAGCGGAGAAGATTGCCGCAGTGCGTGAGAAAGCCGCTGCGCAAGGCCGCGAGGTGCGCTTCGGTATCCGCCTGCACGTGATCGTGCGGGAAACCAACGAAGAAGCCTGGGCCGCCGCCGATCGCCTGATTTCGCACCTGGACGACGACACCATCGCCCGCGCCCAGGCCTCGCTGGCGCGCTTCGATTCGGTTGGCCAGCAACGCATGGCAGCCCTGCACAACGGCAACCGCGACAAGCTCGAAGTCAGCCCCAACCTGTGGGCGGGCGTCGGCCTGGTGCGAGGCGGCGCCGGTACCGCACTGGTGGGTGATGGCCCGACGGTCGCGGCACGCGTCAAGGAATACGCCGACCTGGGCATCGATACCTTCATCTTCTCCGGTTACCCACACCTGGAAGAGTCCTATCGCGTCGCCGAGCTGCTGTTCCCGCACCTGGACGTGCAGCGCCCGGAGCAGGCCAAGACCGGGGGCTATGTGAGCCCGTTCGGTGAAATGGTCGCCAACGACATCCTGCCCAAGTCCGTGTCGCAGAGCTGAGGGTCAGGTCATGAGTCGTGCAACTTCTTCCACCCTGACACAGCGCCTGGCGCCATGGGCCTTGCCCGTGTTGCTGCTGGCGGTGTGGCAGCTGGCGGTCAGCGCTGGATGGTTGTCCACGCGCATCCTGCCGGCACCGAGCGCGGTGGTCAGCGCCGGTGTCGAGCTGGTGCGCAGCGGCGAGATCTGGACACACCTGGCGATCAGCGGCTGGCGCGCCGGTGTGGGCTTTCTGATTGGCGGTAGCATCGGCCTGTTGCTGGGGTTCATCACCGGCCTTTCGAACTGGGGCGAACGCCTGCTCGACAGCTCGGTACAGATGATCCGCAACGTGCCGCACCTGGCGCTGATCCCGCTGGTGATCCTGTGGTTCGGCATCGACGAGTCGGCGAAGATCTTCCTGGTCGCGCTGGGCACGCTGTTCCCGATCTACCTGAACACCTACCACGGCATCCGTAATGTCGACCCGGCGCTGGTGGAAATGGCGCGCAGCTATGGCCTGTCCGGTTTCTCGCTGTTCCGCCAGGTGATCCTGCCCGGGGCGCTGCCGTCGATCCTGGTCGGTGTGCGCTTCGCCTTGGGCTTCATGTGGCTGACCCTGATCGTTGCCGAGACCATCTCGGCCAATGCCGGCATCGGTTACCTGGCGATGAACGCCCGTGAATTCCTGCAAACCGACGTGGTGGTCCTGGCCATCGTCATGTACGCCGTGCTCGGCAAGCTCGCCGACCTCGCCGCCCGTGGTCTGGAGCGTGTCTGGCTGCGCTGGCACCCCGCCTACCAGGTGGCGAAGAAGGAGGGCGCATGACCGTGCTCAAGCAACAACCGCCGCGCCTGCTGCGTGGCATCCCGCTGGCCGCCAACGGCCTGCGCAAGACGTTCGGCAAGCGTGAAGTGCTGCGCGGTATCGACCTGCACATCCCGGCCGGTCAGTTCGTCGCCATCGTCGGCCGCTCCGGCTGCGGCAAGAGCACCTTGCTGCGCTTGCTGGCCGGTCTGGACCAGCCCAGTGCCGGTGATCTGCTGGCCGGTGCTGCGCCGCTGGCCGATGCGCGCGAGGAAACTCGCCTGATGTTCCAGGACGCCCGTCTGCTGCCCTGGAAGAAGGTGATCGACAACGTCGGCCTGGGCTTGTCCGGTGACTGGCGGCCGCGCGCGGTGCAAGCGCTGGAGGAGGTCGGCCTGGCCGATCGAGCCAACGAATGGCCTGCTGCGCTGTCCGGCGGACAAAAGCAGCGCGTGGCCCTGGCTCGGGCGCTGATCCACCAGCCGCGCCTGCTGCTGCTCGACGAGCCGCTGGGTGCACTGGATGCCCTGACCCGGATCGAAATGCAGCAACTGATCGAGCGCCTGTGGCGCGAACACGGCTTCACCGTTTTGCTGGTCACCCACGACGTCAACGAAGCCGTCGCCGTGGCCGACCGGGTGATCCTGATCGAGGACGGCGAGGTCGGCCTGGACCTTACCGTCGACCTGGCAAGGCCGCGGGCGCGTGGTTCGCACCGCCTGGCTGCGCTGGAAAGCGAAGTGCTCAACCGTGTCCTGTCCGTCCCTGGCACCCCGCCCGAGCCGGAGCCTGTAGCCCCTTTGCCCACGCAACTGCGTTGGGCCCACTGAATCTGCGAAGCCAACCAAAGGAATCAAGCCATGACCATTAAAGCGATCAACGTCCGCAACCAGTTCAAAGGCACCGTCAAAGAAATCCTCGAAGGCCCGGTATTGTCGGAAATCGACGTGCAGACCGCCTCCGGCATCGTCACTTCGGTGATCACCACCCGTTCCGTGCGCGAGCTGGAACTGCAGGTTGGCAGTGAAGTGATTGCCTTCGTGAAATCGACCGAGGTGTCTATCGCCAAGCTGTGATGGCGTTCGACTCCCAGGCCCTTGTGAAGGCCTTCGCGGGCAAGCCCGCTCCCACGGTTCCCCGTAGGAGCGGGCTTGCCCGCGAAAGCGGTTTCAGCTTGGGCGTTTGGCCAGAAAGGGCGGCAGGTAAAGCCCCAGATACGCTTCGAAGACCCGCATCCCTTCCTCCGCCATGCGCGGAGTGATCTGTTCGTGCAACTGCATCGACCGGGCATAGACCCGGTCGCTCAGCTCCATCGCCAGGGCAAACACATCCACGTCGGTGGGCATTCTGGGTAACTGGAAATGCCGGTCGAACAAGCTGTGCATCAGCTTGCCGAGCTCCAGGTCGTGCTGGCGGTCGGCTTGCGCCACTTCACTCAGCCCATGCTGGGCAAGGATCAACTGCCGGGCGGCGGTGTCCTGGCGGTAGATCTCCAGCGTGCGCTGCTCCACCAGACGTGACAAGCCCTGCCAGGTGCTGAAGGCGTGGGCGTCGATCGGCGCGCTCAGCGCCTCGCGAAAAGCGCGGTGCACATCTGCAGTCAGAGCTTCGAGCAACGCCGGAACGCTGGCGAAGAAGTGATAGACCGAGGACGGAGGGATCTGCGCCCGTTCGGCCACGCTGTAGATCGACAGCCCCGCCACACCTTCGCCTGCCAGCAGCTCGCGAGCGGCCGCCAGGATCGCTTCGATCCTGGCCTGGCTACTGGCGCGGGGCTTGCGCGGCGAGGGCGTGCGGCTCATCAGTTGCTGATCGCCAGGATGCTGGCCTGGTAGGCACCAACGAACAGGTCGAAGTCGCCGACTTCCTGCTGCTCCAGACGCGACTGTTCGGCCAGAGAGTCGCGGGCGAGGGTTTCGAAGGCTTGCTGGCGCTCGCCAGGCAGCGCTTGCTCGCGGAAGGTTTCGGCGTGCAGCTTGCTCTGGCGCAGCGAGAATGCGACGAAGCTTTCGTCGTGCTCGGTCATGCGCGCCAGGACCTGTGCAGAAGGTGTCAGCTCAGGGTCCTCGACCTTGGCTTGCTGCGCCTCCAGGGCCTTGGCGTGGTCGTCGCCACCTTGCGCCTGGTCAAGCAGTCCGGCCAGCTGGCCGATGCGGGCGATCAGCTCGCTGGCCCATTCGCGCAGGGTGACCGGCTGGCCATCGCGCTGCAGCTCAAGGCCTGGGCGGCGCCCCTCCTTGACCACGGTGAGGAAGTTGCTGGTGCACTGGCCGCATTCGCCGTTGTCCAGCGACGGGCTCTCATCAAGCGCGCAGAACAGCAGGAAGGCGTCGAGGAAGCGCGCCTCGGTGAGGTCGATGCCCACCGGCAGGAACGGGTTGATGTCCAGGCAGCGCACCTCGACATACTGCACGCCGCGCGAGATCAAGGCCTGGATCGGACGTTCGCCGGTGTAGGTCACGCGCTTGGGGCGAATGTTCGAGTAGTACTCGTTCTCGATCTGCAGGATGTTGGTGTTCAACTGCACCCATTCGCCGTCCTTGTGCGTGCCCACTTCGACATAGGGTGGGTAAGGCGTGCCAACGGCCTTGCGCAGGCTGTCGGTGTAGCTGGACAGATTGTTGTAGCAGGGCGTCAGGCCTGCCTGGGCGTTGCTCTGGTATCCCAGGTCGCTCATGCGCAGGCTGGTGGCGTAGGGCAGGTAGAGGGTGTCGGCGTCCAGCTCTTCGAGCTGGTGCGGGCGGCCGCGCAGGAAGCCTTTGTCCAGCGCTGGCGAGGCACCGAACAGGTACATCAGCAGCCAGCTGTAGCGGCGGAAGTTGCGGATCAGCGCGATGTAGGCCGACGACTGATAGTCACGATCGTCCTGTTCGCTGCCTTCGGCTTCACGCAGCAGGGGCCAGAGGGCCTCGGGCAGCGAGAAGTTGTAGTGGATGCCGGCGATGCACTGCATGGTGCGGCCGTAGCGCAAGGCCAGGCCCTTGCGGTACACGTGCTTGAGCTTGCCGATGTTGGAGCTGCCGTACTCGGCGATCGGAATGTCTTCCTCGGCGGGCAGCGCGCACGGCATCGACGGGCTCCACAGGTATTCATCGCCGAGCTTGGTGTAGACGAAGCGGTGGATCTCCTCGAGGTTCTCGAGCACCTTGGCCGGGTCAGGCAGGGCCGGGGTGATGAACTCCAGCAGCGATTCGGAGTAATCGGTGGTGATCTGCTCGTTGGTCAGTGCCGAACCCAGGGCTTCGGGGTGTGGGGTCTGGGCCAGCCGACCTTCGTCGGTTACTCGCAGGCATTCGCGCTCAATGCCGTGCAGGCACTGCTTGAGCAGGGAGAGATTGGCGCCGAGCAAGCTCAGGCGGCGATTGAGGAGGTCGCTCAAGATGGATTCCTTCACGCGTCAGTCGCCCCAATATGGGGGTAGAAGTGACGGTCTACAAGGGTAGGGACAAAGGAACTGGCGTTGTCGCCTGGTTTACGCGGTTCCGGTGCTGGTAGCGCAGATACTTCGGGGCCTTGCCGAGCCCATCGCGGGACAAGCCCGCTCCCACATAAGCACCGAGGCACCTGTGGGAGCGGGCTTGTCCCGCGATAGGGTCAGTGACAGCGCCCGACCAATACCGGCAAAAATACCGCAGTTACCACTCGGGGAGCTAGAGAACCGCGAAGGTTCCCTGTGCCTTGGCCACCAGTTTGTCGCCCTGGAGCACGTCGGCGTCGACCACCAGCGTGCGCCGCCCTGCGTGTATCACCCGGGCGGTGCACAGCACTTCGCCGTCGCTGACAGCGCGCATGTAGTTGATCTTGCATTCGATGGTCACGCTTTGCTGGTCGAAGCCATGGCTGGCCGAGCAGGCCAGGCCCATGGCGATGTCCACCAGGCTGAAGATCGCCCCGCCGTGCAGTTTCTGGCCACGGTTGCGCAGGTGTGGTTCCAGCGCCAGGGCCACCTCGGCAACGCCTGTGTCCAGGCGTTGCAGGCGGCAGCCCAGGAGCTGGCTGAAGGCGCTTTCGACGTATTCCTTCGGGACGTCCATCACTTCTTCTTCAACTGCTTGGCGTTGGCGAACAGCGCGGCCATGGCGTTGTTGGCCGGCGCGGCGGTGGCCATTTCACGTGGGCGCGGGGCCTGTTGCGAACGGTTGCCGCCGTTGCCGCGTGGGCCGCCACGGTTGCCTTCGACCTTCTCGCCCGGGGTATCGCTCATGCGCATGGACAAGCCGACGCGCTTGCGCGGGATGTCCACTTCCATGACCTTGACCTTGACCACGTCGCCGGCCTTGACCGCTTCGCGCGGATCCTTGACGAACTTCTCCGACAGCGCCGAGATGTGCACCAGGCCATCCTGGTGCACGCCGATGTCGACGAAGGCGCCGAAGTTGGTGACGTTGGTCACCACGCCTTCGAGGATCATGCCGGGCTCCAGGTCCTTGAGGTCCTCGACGCCATCCTGGAAGGTCGCGGTCTTGAACTCAGGGCGCGGGTCGCGGCCGGGCTTGTCCAGCTCCTGGAGGATGTCGGTGACGGTCGGCAGGCCGAAGGATTCGTCGGTGAATTTCTTCGGGTCGAGGCGCTTGAGGAAGCTGCTGTCGCCGATCAGCGAGCGGATATCGCGGCCGGTGTCGGCGGCGATGCGTTGTACCAGCGGGTAGGCCTCGGGGTGCACGGCAGAGGCGTCCAGCGGATTGTCACCGTTCATCACGCGCAGGAAGCCTGCGGCCTGCTCGAAGGTCTTCTCGCCCAGGCGGCTGACTTTCTTCAGTGCCGCCCGGGTGGCGAACGGGCCGTTGGCGTCGCGGTGGGCGACGATGTTCTGTGCCAGCGTCGCATTGAGGCCGGAGATGCGGGTCAGCAAGGCCACCGAGGCGGTGTTGACGTCCACGCCCACGGCGTTCACGCAGTCCTCGACCACAGCGTCCAGGCCGCGCGCCAATTTCACCTGCGACACATCGTGCTGGTACTGGCCTACCCCGATGGACTTCGGATCGATCTTCACCAGTTCGGCCAGCGGGTCCTGCAGGCGACGGGCAATCGACACCGCGCCGCGGATCGAGACGTCGAGATCGGGGAATTCGCGGGCAGCCAGTTCGGACGCTGAATACACCGAGGCGCCCGCCTCGGAGACCATGATCTTGGTGATCTGCAGTGCCGGATATTTTTTCACCAGGTCAGCGATCAGTTTGTCGCTTTCGCGGCTGGCGGTGCCGTTGCCGATGGCGATCAGCTCCACCGAATGCTTGGCGCACAGGGCCGCCAGTACGGCGAGGGTGCGGTCCCAGTCGTTTTTCGGTGCGTGCGGGTAGACGGTGGTGTAGTCCAGCAGCTTGCCGGTGGCATCGACTACCGCGACCTTGCAGCCAGTGCGCAGGCCCGGGTCGAAGCCTAGGGTCGCACGCGGGCCGGCGGGGGCGGCCAACAGCAGGTCGTGCAGGTTATGGGCGAAGACGTTGATCGCCTCGCTTTCGGCGTTGTCGCGCAGCTCGCCGAACAGGTCGGTTTCCAGGTGGGTGTAGAGCTTGACCTTCCAGGTCCAGCGCACCACCTCGCCCAGCCATTTGTCGGCCGGGCGGCCGCGGTTTTCGATACCAACGTGGCTGGCGATCATCAGCTCGCACGGGTGCAGGGTGCCCGGTAGTTCCTCGCCGACCTTGAGCGAGGCGCTCAGCACGCCTTCGTTGCGACCGCGGAAGATCGCCAGGGCGCGGTGCGACGGGGCGTTGCGCAGCAGTTCGTCGTGGGCGAAGTAGTCGCGGAACTTGGCGCCTTCCTCTTCCTTGCCCGGCACCACGCGCGCGGTGAGCACCGCCTCCTGCTTGAGGAAACCGCGCAGTTTGTCGAGCAGGGCGGCGTCTTCCGCGAAGCGCTCCATGAGGATGTACTTGGCGCCTTCGAGGGCGGCCTTGACGTCGGCGACGCCTTTGTCGGCGTCGACGAATCGCACGGCTTCGCTTTCAGGGTCGCGCTGCGGGTCGTCGAACAGGCCGTCGGCCAGTTCACCCAGGCCGGCTTCCAGGGCGATCTGGCCCTTGGTGCGGCGCTTTTGCTTGTAAGGCAGGTAAAGATCTTCGAGGCGGGTCTTGGTGTCGGCGAGCTTGATCTCGCGGGCCAGTTCCGGGGTCAGCTTGCCCTGCTCCTCGATGCTGGCCAGGATGCTGGCGCGGCGCTCGTCGAGTTCACGCAGGTAACGCAGGCGCTCTTCCAGGTGGCGCAGTTGCGTATCGTCCAGGCTGCCGGTCACTTCCTTGCGGTAACGGGCGATGAAGGGCACCGTCGAGCCTTCGTCCAACAGGCCCACGGCCGCCTCGACCTGCTGTGGGCGCACGCCCAGTTCCTCGGCGATACGGCTGTTGATGCTGTCCATGAGAACCACCTGACAAATAGTGAATACTAAGGCCGCAGTGGGGGTTCAGGCCCGGCGGCACTGGATGAAAGCCGCGCATTATACCCATCGTGTCCGGCTTGCGGTGATGGCGCTGAGCCATGTGTGTCGAGCGAGAAGTGGCACCCGGGGAAAAATCTGCTAACAATGCACACGGCACGCGTCGCAATGGCTACGCCATAATGCGCGGCGATATCAGAGGAGTTATTGATGACCAGCACCGCAAACATTGCTGAAGGCGAAAAGATTCTCATCGTTGACGACGATCCGGGGCTGAGCAGCCTGCTGGAGCGTTTCTTCACCAGCAAGGGCTTCCGTGCCCGCGCCGTGCCGAACGTCGAGCAGATGGACCGCCTGCTGGCCCGTGAAGTGTTCAACCTGGTGGTGCTCGATCTCATGCTGCCGGGTGAAGACGGCCTCTCCGCCTGCCGCCGCCTGCGCGCGGCGAACAACCAGATCCCGATCATCATGCTCACCGCCAAGGGCGACGAGCTTAGCCGCATCAAGGGCCTTGAACTGGGCGCTGACGATTATCTCGCCAAGCCGTTCAACCCCGACGAGCTGGTCGCGCGGGTCAAGGCCGTGCTGCGGCGCCAGGCTCCGAGCGTTCCTGGCGCCCCGGGCAGCGAGGAAGAAACCGTCACGTTCGGCGACTACGAGCTGTCGCTGGCGACCCGCGAACTCAAGCGCGGCGATGAAGTGCACATGCTCACCACCGGTGAATTCGCCGTGCTCAAGGCTTTGGTCATGCATGCTCGCGAACCGCTGACCCGCGACAAACTGATGAACCTTGCCCGCGGCCGTGAGTGGGACGCCCTGGAACGCTCCATCGACGTGCAG
Source organism: Pseudomonas sp. NBRC 111143 (assembly GCF_001320965.1). Classification (NCBI taxonomy): domain Bacteria; kingdom Pseudomonadati; phylum Pseudomonadota; class Gammaproteobacteria; order Pseudomonadales; family Pseudomonadaceae; genus Pseudomonas; species Pseudomonas sp. NBRC 111143. The sequence goes on from NZ_BCBT01000006.1 coordinate 99,702, forward strand.
ATCTCGCGTCTGCGCCGCATGATCGAGCCCGATCCATCGAAGCCTCGCTACATCCAGACGGTCTGGGGTGTGGGTTATGTCTTCGTGCCGGACGGAAATGCTGGTAAATGAACCGCTGCCATGACACGGCAGGGCGGCCCGAAAGGGTCGCCCTGTTTTCGTCTGTGGTCCCCGCCTTGCTTGTTCCCGCCGTGCAGTAATCGTCGCCAATGAAAACGCCTCTCTGGTTTCCGCAAAGCTTCTTCGCCCGCACCCTGTGGCTGGTACTGATCGTCGTCCTGTTTTCCAAGGCGCTGACGCTGGTGTACCTGCTGATGAACGAGGACGTTCTGGTCGACCGCCAGTACAGCCACGGTGTGGCGCTGACCTTGCGTGCCTATTGGGCGGCCGATGAAGAGAACCGCGACCAGATCGCCGAGGCGGCCGGTCTGATCCGCGTGACCGGCTCGGGTGTGCCGGAGGGTGAGCAGCACTGGCCGTACAGCGAGATCTACCAGCGCCAGATGCAGGCTGAGCTGGGCGAGGATACCGAGGTACGCCTGCGCATCCATGCGCCGCCAGCACTGTGGGTCAATGCGCCGAGCCTGGGGCCGGGTTGGCTGAAGGTGCCGTTGTATCCGCACCCGTTGCGCGGGCAGAAGATCTGGAACGTGCTCGGTTGGTTCCTGGCCATCGGCCTGCTGTCCACCGCGTCGGCCTGGATCTTCGTGCGCCAGCTCAACCAGCCGCTCAAACGCCTGGTGTTCGCTGCCCGTCAGCTCGGGCAGGGGCGCAGCGTGCGCCTGCCCATCAGCGATACACCCAGCGAGATGACCGAGGTGTACCGTGCGTTCAACCAGATGGCCGAGGATGTCGAGCAGGCCGGGCGCGAGCGCGAGCTGATGCTGGCGGGGGTCTCCCACGACCTGCGTACGCCACTGACCCGGCTACGGCTGTCGCTGTCGCTGATGGGGAACGAAAGCGAGCTCAGCGACGACATGGTGCGCGACATCGAAGACATGGACGCCATTCTCGACCAGTTCCTGGCCTTCATTCGCGATGGCCGCGACGAGCCGGTGGAAGAAGTCGACCTGGGTGATCTGATTCGCGAGGTGGTGGCGCCGTATAACCAGCCCGAAGAGCGCGTGCGCCTGTGCCTGGAGCCTATTCCACCCTTCCCGCTACGGCGCGTATCGCTCAAGCGCATGCTGGGCAACCTGATCGGCAATGCCCTGCACCATGCGGGCAAGGGCGTCGAGGTGGCGGCTTATGTGTCAGGTGAGCAGGGGGCGCCGTACGTGGTACTCAGCGTGCTCGACCGGGGCGCGGGGATCGACGAATCGGAACTGGAGACCATCTTCAATCCGTTCATTCGCGGCGACCGTGCGCGTGGGGGCAAGGGCACCGGGCTGGGCCTGGCGATCGTCAAGCGTATCGCCGCCCAGCATGGCGGCAATGTCGAGTTGCGCAACCGCTCCGGTGGCGGTATCGAGGCGCGGGTGCGCTTGCCCTTGGGGCTGTTGCTGCCGCGCGATGCCGTGTGAGGTTCTGTGGTCTCTTTGTGGCTAAAGCCGCGAAGAGACCGACACGATTTCGAATCAACCCTTGCCTTTGGTCCGGGTCTGGTTCGGTCCGCCGTTCTTCTCCAGGTGTTCGATGATCATCCCGGCAACGTTCTTGCCGGTGGTGACTTCGATGCCCTCCAGCCCCGGCGACGAATTCACCTCCATCACCAGCGGGCCATGATTGGAGCGCAGGATATCTACACCGGCCACGCTGAGGCCCATGACCTTGGCCGCGCGAATGGCCGTCATGCGTTCCTCGGGGGTGATCTTGATCAGGCTGGCCACTCCACCGCGGTGCAGGTTGGAGCGGAACTCACCGGGCTTGGCCTGGCGCTTCATCGAGGCGATGACCTTGTCACCAACCACGAAGCAGCGGATGTCGGCGCCGCCAGCCTCCTTGATGTATTCCTGGACCATGATGTTCTGCTTCAGGCCCATGAACGCTTCGATGACCGACTCGGCAGCCTTGGTCGTTTCGCACAGCACCACGCCGATGCCCTGGGTGCCTTCGAGCACCTTGATCACCAGCGGTGCGCCATTGACCATCTGGATCAGGTCGGGAATGTCATCCGGCGAGTGAGCGAAACCTGTGATCGGCAGACCGATGCCGCGGCGTGACAGCAATTGCAAAGAGCGCAGCTTGTCGCGCGAGCGGGCGATGGCCACCGATTCATTGAGCGGGTAGACGCCCATCATCTCGAACTGACGCAGCACTGCGCAGCCATAAAAGGTCACCGAGGCGCCGATACGCGGGATCACTGCATCGAAACCTTCCAGCGGTTTGCCGCGATAGTGGATCTGCGGCTTGTGGCTGGCGATGTTCATGTAGGCGCGCAGGGTGTCGATCACGACCATTTCATGGCCGCGCTGGGTGCCGGCTTCGACCAGGCGGCGGGTGGAATACAGACGCGGGTTGCGCGAAAGCACGGCGATCTTCATGCAGCACCTGTGACAGGGGAGAGAGTGGCCGGGAAGGCCGGTTTGTCCTGAACGTACTTGAGGCCGGGGTTGACGACCAGTTGACCGTGGATCAAGGCTTTCGATCCAAGTAACAACCGATAGCGCATGCTCTTGCGGCAAGCCAGGGTGAATTCCACTTCCCAAACCCGGTCGCCCAATGCCAGTGGCGTTCGGATCACATAGCGGGTCTGGGCATGGCCATTGGAGCTCTTGATGGTTTTCATGGTCACCAGAGGCGCTTCGCAGCGGCGATGACGCAGTTGCACTACGGAGCCCAGGTGCGCGGTGAAACGTACCCAGGACTGGCCGTCGCGCTCGAAGGGTTCGATGTCGGTGGCGTGCAGGCTGGAGGTGCTGGCGCCGGTGTCGATCTTGGCCCGAAGCCCGGCGAGACCGAGGTCGGGCAGGGCGATCCACTCGCGCAGGCCGATCACTGTCAGATGGTCAAATGTTTTCACGAAGCACACCCTGCGAATGAGGTGGTGAACTGTAAGCATGGCGCGGACTTTTTGCATCCGACAGTTACGGTAGTACAGTTCCGTTAAAGACAGAATTCGAGGTAGAGGGATGGCACAGAAAGCGGAAGACGACGACAAGGTCCGCCTGGACAAATGGCTGTGGGCGGCGCGCTTCTACAAGACGCGTGCGCTGGCCAAGGCGGCGATCGAGAGTGGCAAGGTGCATTGCCGTGGTGAGCGCTGCAAACCGGGCAAGGAACCGCGGGTAGGTGACGAGTTCGTGCTGCGCACCGGTTTCGACGAAAAGACCGTGGTGGTCAAGGCGCTGTCGGTGGTGCGTCGTGGGGCGCCCGAGGCGCAGACCCTCTACGAGGAAACTGCCGACAGCGTGAAGCGCCGCGAGCAGGCCGCCGAACTGCGCAAGGCCGGGGCGATGGGGGTGACCACCGACGGCCGGCCGAACAAGAAGCAACGGCGGCAGATCCACCAGCTGCATGGCAGTTTCGAGTAGACCTGCGCCGTCAGTTGCGCTTAGAAGGCCGTGCGCATCACGCTCATGCGCCCGATCAGCGGTAGCTTGCCGAGTACCCTGAACAGCGGTGAGGTCCAGCGCACCAGTGCCGCGCTGGCCTTGGCCGCGAGAGGTGTATGCACGGTCCAGCCCAGGGCCAGTAATGCCATCCCCAGACCACCGATGTAGTCATCCTGCCCCCAGTGCGCGCCAGCGACCAGACGCGGCAGCATGAACAGCACGGCCAGCCCCCAGATCACCAGGCTTTGCACCAGCCGGCGACTGAACAGACTCATGAACAGCGCCCAGAGGAGCAGTACCGAAGCGTGATCGCCCGGGAAGCTCTTGCTGGAACGGTCCTTCAGTTCCCAGTGGGCTTCAAGGTTCGGGTAGTAGTGGCTCAGGCGCACGGCGTCGTCGAATACGATCGACGGGCTGTCATGCTGCCATCCGGATGCATCCACCCACTTGGAAAACAGCGCGCGAACCACCACTAAGAGGAGCAGGCTGACGAAAAAGCCGAAGAATGCCTGCCGTACCTGCACGGCCTTGAACACCCAGTCGCCCTTGATCAGCAGCAGGAGCAGGATCAGACCGACGACGATGTCGAAGGGGCGCAGGCTGCCCAGGGTCCAGATGTAGCGCCAGGTGGTGCTGTCTGCCAACGGGCTGTTGAGTGCACGGAATAGCCACTCGTCGAAAGTCAGGAACAGGATCTGGCCAAACGGCCACAACCAGAAACACAGTAGAGCGATCGGCAGTAAAGTGCAGGCTGCCAGAGGTCCCCAGGACCACTTTTCTTGGAACAGTGGCCGATTATCCATAAAATACCTCAATTGCCAGCTGAATTTCCGCGCGTCGTGCGCGCTTTAACACGGGCCTTTGTAGGCTCCTGTAATCATTTTGTCACTCTTTTCAGAATTTTCAGATAGCCAAAACCATGAGCGATTTACCGGATACCGATTTCACCCAACGCTTCCTGTTCGAAGAGCGCGATGTGCGCGGCGAATGGGTCGAGCTCGACAAGAGCTACAGCGAAGTGCTCGCCCGTCACCCTTATCCGCAGCCGGTTGCCGCTCTGCTGGGTGAGCTGATGGCTGCCACCTCGCTGCTGGTCGGCGCACTCAAGTTCGATGGCCTGCTGATCCTGCAGGCGCGCTCGCAAGGGCCGATCCCGCTGCTGATGGTGGAGTGCTCGGGTGAGCGCGACATCCGCGGCATGGCGCGTTACGAGGCCGAGCAGATCGCGGCTGACGCGACCCTGGCGGACCTGATGCCTGATGGCCACCTCACGCTGACCATCGACCCGGTCAAGGGCCAGCGCTACCAGGGCACCGTCGAGCTCGATGGTGCCAACCTGTCCGAGTGCTTCACCAACTACTTCGTGCAATCCCAGCAGCTCAACACGCGCTTCTGGCTCGACACCTCGACGGGCAAGGCCCGTGGCCTGCTGCTGCAGCAGTTGCCGGTCGACCGCCAGCGCGATGAAGAAGAACGCGAAGACAGCTGGCAACACGTCGTGGCCATGGCCAGCACGCTGAAGCCCGAAGAGTGGGCCGAAGGTAACGAAACCCTCCTGCACCGCCTCTATCACGAGGATGCCGTACGCCTGTTCGACATCGAGCCGCTGCGCTTCCACTGCAGCTGCTCGCGTGAGCGTTCCGGCAACGCCCTGGTCAGCCTCGGCGAGGCGGATGCCAAGGCGCTGGTGGAGGAATGCGGTGGCCAGGTCGAGATCGATTGCCAGTTCTGCAACGAGCGGTATTTCTTCGATGCCAGCGATGTAGCGCAATTGTTTGCGGGTGGTGGCACAGACGAGGCGTCAGAAACTCGCCACTGAAACGCTTCACTACAGGAGATTCTCCTGTCTAATTGCGTAAAAGCGCAGTTACGACAGGAGGGGCCTACTTTTTTTGGGCGTTTCTGGCATAATCCGGCCACTTTTTTCGCTGTAGTAGTTTGAAACAGGCCACTACAAAACGTTTGGAGCACTCGGCCTCGGGCCGGATGGGGTATCTCATGACGCAAGCCAACAACACCGTGTACACCGACCTGACCGTCGACGAGCTGGTAAAACATGCGCTGCAACGCGGTGAAGGCGTGCTGGCCGATACTGGCGCACTGGTCGTGGAAACCGGTCACCGTACTGGCCGTTCGCCCGCTGACCGTTTCATCGTCGATGAACCGAGCACCTCTGCCGCCATCGCCTGGGGCCCGATCAACCGCAAGTTCCCGGCCGACAAGTTCGATGCCCTGTGGGACCGCGTCGAGGCGTTCAACAACGCCCAGGAACACTTCGTCTCCTACGTTCATGTCGGTGCCGCGGCCGAGCACTACCTGCCGGTCAAGATGACCACCCAGACCGCCTGGCAGAACCTGTTCGGCCGTTGCCTGTTCATCAATCCGGAAAAAGGCCAGTTCAACCCGGCCGGCCGCGACCAGTGGCAGATCCTCAACGTCGCCAACTTCGAGTGCGTTCCAGAGCGTGACGGCACCAACTCCGATGGTTGCGTGATCCTCAACTTCGCCCAGAAGAAAGTGCTGATCGCTGGCATGCGCTACGCCGGCGAAATGAAGAAGGCCATGTTCTCGGTACAGAACTTCCTGCTGCCGGAAGTCGACGTGCTGCCGATGCACTGCGCGGCCAACATCGGCGAAGACGGCGATGTGACCCTGTTCTTCGGCCTGTCCGGTACTGGCAAGACCACCCTCTCCGCCGACGAAAGCCGTTACCTGATCGGTGACGACGAGCACGGTTGGGGCGAAGGTGTCGTCTTCAACATGGAAGGTGGTTGCTACGCCAAGTGCATCGACCTGTCCGAGAAGAACGAGCCGGTCATCTGGAAAGCCATCAAGCATGGCGCGGTGCTGGAAAACGTCGTCATCGACGAAGCCGGCCACGCCGACTACACCAATGTCAGCCTGACCCAGAACAGCCGTGCCGCCTACCCACTGGAGCACGTCGCCAAGCGTGCCGAAGCCAACCTGGGTGGCGAGCCTAACGCGGTCATCTTCCTGACCTGCGACCTGACCGGCGTTCTGCCTCCGGTGTCGATCCTGAACAACGAGCAGGCGGCCTACCACTTCCTGTCGGGCTACACCGCGCTGGTCGGTTCCACCGAAATGGGTTCGGGCGGCGGCATCAAGTCGACCTTCTCCACTTGCTTCGGCGCGCCGTTCTTCGCCCGTCCTGCAGGCGAGTACGCCGAGCTGTTGATCAAGCGTATCAATGGCTTCAACTCCAAGGTTTACCTGGTCAACACCGGCTGGACCGGCGGTGGCTACGGTGTTGGCAAGCGCTTCAGCATCCCGACCACCCGTGGCGTGATCGCCGCGATCCAGAGCGGTGCTCTGGTCGGCGCTGAAACCGAGCACCTGGACATCATCAACCTGGACGTACCGAAGTTCGTTCCAGGCGTCGATACCGAGCTGCTCAACCCGCGCGCCACCTGGGCTGACAAGGCCGCTTACGACGAGGCCGCCAAAGGCCTGGCCAAGCTGTTCATCGAAAACTTCAAGAAGTTCGAAGTTTCCGACGCCATCAAGGCCGCTGGCCCGCAGCTGTAAGCTGTACTGCCCGCAGTGAAAAGCCGCCCTTCGGGGCGGCTTTTTCATGTCTGGCGAGCGAGCACTGTGTTTGCGGCTATGGTTTTCCAGACCAGATGTGGGAAGCTCCCCTTTCCTGCCACCCGCCTTGGATACCCCATGACCGAGACCATCCAACGCAGCGCCTTTTCTCATTTCCACCCCATCCTCACGCGTCCACAGGACAACGACCACAACGGCCACCTTGGCGGTTCCACGGTGCATGCCTTCTTCGAGACGGCCATCCAGGCATTTCTCGTCGAGCAGGCCGAGCTGGACCTGCGTGACGGCGAGCTGGCCGGGTTCGTGGTCAGTTCTGCCGCGGATTTCTATGCCTTGCCCGGGTTTCCCGATGTGCTGGAGGTTGGCCTAGGAGTAACGCGGCTTGCTGGCAGCACAGTGGAGTTTCGTCTGGCGTTGTACCGGCCGGGCGAGGTCGAGCCCTGTGCGGCGGGCACTCTGGTGCAGGTGTTCATCGAGCGCAGCACGGGGCAACCGGCGGTGCTGCCGGAAACCCTGCAATTGATCCTGGCGGGGCTGTCGCTCAATCGTTGAGGCGGATGATCCCCTCGCGCACGGCAAACAGCACCAACCCTGGAACATCGTGGATCTGCAGGCGGTGCATGATCTGCGAGCGATGGGCCTCGATGGTCTTGATGCTCAGCCCCAGCCCATCGGCGATGGAGCGGGTGCTCTCGCCGCGAGCGATCAGGCGCAGGACTTCCAGCTGACGCGTGGTCAGCGGCGCTTGTGCGGGGCTGGGCGGACGTTTGCGACTGTGCTTGAGGGCCTGCCCGATGACCATTGGTAGCACTGTCGAGGAAAGGTACTGTCCGCCGCTGCGCAAGGTCTGCAAGGCCTGCTCGAATTCTGCGACGGTGGCGCTCTTGAGCAGGAAACCCTGGGCGCCGAGTTGCAGGCAACTCATCACATGCTCCAGTTCCGAGCGGGTCGAGAGCATCAGCACGCGTGTGGCCGGAACCCGGATGAACAGCTCCTGCAATACCTGCTGACAATCCAGCGCATCGCTGTTCATGTCGAGCACGACGATCTCCGGCCGCAGCTTCTCCGCCAACGCCACGGCGCTCATGCCGTCGTTGGTGTCTCCTACCACGGCGTAATCCTTCTTCTGTTCGAGCAGGGCGCGCAGGCCGGCGCGGAAAAGTGGCGAGTCGTCGGCAAGCAGGATTCGGCAGGGCATGGGTCAAGGCCTGTTTCGCAAGGGAAGGGGGGCGGCAGGCCTGCTCGATCCACAAGCGCACTGCCGCGCCGGGGGCGCGACCAGTCCTTGTCTGCCGTTCGATGCGGCAGGGCTATTCATCATAGGCGTTCGAACACCGACGGCAGTAGTGGCCGCAGGGGCAGATCCAGGCCGTGGATGCTTTCGCTGTGGCCGATCATCAGCAGTCCGCCCGGACGCAGGTGTGGCATCAGGCGCAGCAGGACATCGGCCTTGCATCGCGCGTCGAAGCCCGCGAGCAGGTTGCGTAGCAGGATCACATCGAACTCGCCCAGATCGGTCGGCAATGGCTTGATCAGGTTGATTGTCTCGAAGCGTACCCGTTCGCGCAGACCCGGTGCGATACGTAGACGACCGGCTGCTTCGTCGGCGCCACACAGGCAATGGCGGTCCAGCCAGCCATGGGGAAAGTAGCGGGCCTGGGCGATGTCGTAGACACCGGTTTCAGCCTGTCGCAGCAGTGCGCTGTCGTAGTCGCTGGCCAGCACCTGCCAGCCGGCGGATGTGCTTTGTTGCGCGACCATGGCCAGGCTCCAGGCCTCTTCGCCACTGGCACAGGCCGCACTCCAGAGGCGCGCAGGATGAGCGAGTGTGGGAAGCCAGCGCAGCAACTGTTCGAAGTGGCGGTGCTCGCGAAAGAAGTAGGTGTCCCGGGCGATGAGCAGGTGCAGCAGGTGCGTCTGTTCGCTGGGGTGTGCATCGATCAGGTCGAGGTAGGCCTCGAAGCTCGCCAGCCGGTGTAACCGCAAGCGTGCATGCAGCCGATGGGCGACCACGTTCTGGCGATCGTCTGCCAGTTGCAGGCCGGTGGCCTGGGAAACCCGCTGTCGGATGCGCTGGAAGCAGGCGTGGTCGAGGTGCGGCGGGCGCGTATCGTCCGTCATCCTTCTGCTTCCCCGGCGTCGGGCTGGCGTATTGAATCGACGAGGCTCGTGCGCATTCCCTGCGTCCCCTGTTGTGATGGCGGTGGGAAATGATAGCTAGTGGCTAGTTGCCTCCATATCGGGGTGTCCCTTAAGCCCTCGACCTGCCGGAATGCAAAGGCCCCGCCGGGTGAGGGCGGGGCCTTAGGCATCAGGCGTAGGTGAATGGACGCCGATCAGTCACGCCAGTGGCGCTTGTGCTTGCGATGGCCATAGTGATGGCCGTTGTCCCAATGGCGACGGTCGTCGCCACGGCGGTAACGCCGGTCACGATCGCGGTCGTGACGGTCGTCTTCGTCGGCCTTGTTGCCCATGTAGTTGCCGAGCGCACCGCCGGCACCGCCACCTGCGGCTGCGCCGATCAGGCTACCGGTGCTGCCGCCAACCTGGCGGCCGACGACGTTGCCGCCCGCCGCGCCCAGGGCACCACCAATGGCGGCTTCACCGCGCTGGCGCTTGTCGGCACCGACGGCACTGCCCGCCGCACCACCCAGGCCCGCGCCAATGGCCGAGCCGGTGTTGCCGCCGATGGACTGGCCGACCACCGAGCCCAGTACCCCACCCAATGCGCCGCCAATGCCGGCCTCGGTGGTGCCGCCTGCCATGGCAACGCCGCTGAGCAGACCAAAAGACAACAACAGAATCGAGGAGTACTTCTTCATCAAGAGAGCCTCAGAGGGATGACGAGGCGAAATTTGAGGCTCGGCGAAGCGGCTGGCAATGGAAATCCGACGAGTAGCACGAGTTGTACACAATTTCCTAACTTGCTGATTTGGCTATGAAACTTTATTCGTTTTTGTCGGTCTCAGGTTACTTGAGACAACAAAAAGCCCCGGTTACTACGCCGGGGCTTTTTGTTTTCTGGTCGGCCGTCAGCGCGGTACGGCCCGCGCCTTTCAGATGATACGCCCGTTCCCGTGCGCCGCCTCGAGCTTGATGGCGATGAACTTCGAGGTTGGCGTGTGGCTGCCGTCGCCGATGCTCTCCAGCGGAACCAGCGGATTCACCTCGGGGTAGTAGGCGGCTGCCTGCCCCGCCGGAATGTCGAAAGCCAGCAGGGTGAAACCCTCCACCCGACGCACATGCTCATCGCCCCACAACGACACGATGTCGACCTTCTGCCCTGGCTGGAAGCCCAGGCGAATGATGTCGGCCTCGTTGGCGAACAGCACTTCGCGCTGGCCGCGCACGCCGCGGTAGCGGTCGTCCAGGCCATAGATGGTGGTGTTGTACTGATCGTGCGAACGCATCGACTGCATGATCAGGTCAGGCACCTGGCCGCTGGCGCGCACGCGTTCGTCGAGCAGGGTGTCGGGCAGCAGGTTGGGCTTGAAGTTGGCGCGGCCGCTCGCGGTCTTCCACTGGCGGCTGCCTGCGCTGTTGCCCAGGTAGAAACCACCCGGCAGGTTCAGGCGCTGGTTGAAGTCGGCAAAACCGGGGATGGTATCGGCGATGAGGTCGCGGATCCGATCGTAGTCGGCCACTACCCAGTTCCAGTCCACAGGATGGTTGCCCAGGGTGGCGGCGGCGATGCCTGCGACTACCGCAGGTTCCGAGCGCATCTGCTTGGACAGCGCGCGCAACTGGCCGTTGGAGGCGTGGACCATGCTGAACGAGTCTTCCACCGTGACCGCCTGCGGGCCTTCGGCCTGCAGGTCGATATCGGTGCGGCCCAGGCACGGCAGGATCAATGCCTGCTGGCCATGGATCAGGTGGCTGCGGTTGAGCTTGGTGCTGATGTGCACGGTCAGCGCACAGTTGCGCAGGGCTTGGGCGGTGCGCTCGGTATCCGGGGTGGCCTGGGCGAAGTTGCCGCCCAATCCGATGAACACCTTGGCCCGGCCTTCGAGCATGGCGTGGATCGCCTCGACCGTGTTGTGACCGTTGCTGCGCGGCACCGGGAAGCCGAAGCGCTTCTCGATGGCATCGAGCAGGGCTACCGGTGGGCGCTCGTTGATGCCCATGGTGCGGTCGCCCTGTACGTTGCTGTGGCCGCGTACCGGGCACAGGCCGGCGCCAGGCACACCGATGTTGCCGCGCAGCAGCATCAGGTTGACGATTTCCTGGATGGTCGGCACCGAGTGGCGGTGCTGGGTGATCCCCATCGCCCAGCACATGATCACGCGTTTGCCTTTGCAGTACATGCGTGCCGACAACTCGATATCGTCGAGGGTCAGGCCTGACTGTTCGACGATCTGCTCCCACGGCGTGGCATCGACCACCGCCAGGTACTCGTTCACGCCCTGGCCGTGCTCGGCGATGAACACATGATCGAAGATCGCGGGTTCGCCCTTGGCTTGAGCCTCACGCTCCCACTGCAGCAGGAACTTGGCCATGCCGCGCAGCAACGCCATGTCGCCACCCAGGGCCGGGCGGAAGAATGCGGTATTGGTCGGCCGGTCGCTGTTGAGCAACATCTCCAGTGGATGTTGCGGGTGCTGGAAGCGTTCCAGGCCGCGCTCCTTGAGCGGGTTGACGCAGACCACCTGGGCGCCGCGCTTCACTGCATCGCGCAGCGGGTCGAGCATGCGTGGGTGGTTGGTGCCGGGGTTCTGGCCCAGGACGAAGATCGCGTCGGCATGTTCGAAGTCGTCGTAGGTGACGGTGCCCTTGCCGACGCCGACGCTCTGCCCCAGGGCCACGCCGCTGGCCTCGTGGCACATGTTCGAGCAGTCAGGGAAGTTGTTGGTGCCGAAGGCGCGCACGAACAGTTGGTACAGGTACGCCGCCTCGTTGCTGGCCCGCCCGGAGGTATAGAACTCGGCCTGGTCTGGTGACTCCAGCGCCTTGAGGTGGCTGGCGATCAGCTCGAAGGCTGCATCCCAGGCAATCGGCTGGTAACGGTCGCTGGCCGGGTCGTAGACCATCGGTTCGGTCAGGCGGCCCTGGTACTCGAGCCAGTAGTCGCTCTGCTCGAGCAGCGCACTGACGCTGTAGCGAGCGAAGAAGGCAGCGTCGACGCGACGCTTGGTGGCCTCCCAGTTGACGGCCTTGGCGCCGTTCTCGCAGAACTTGACCATGCCGCTCTCGGGCGAGTCGCCCCAGGCGCAACCAGGGCAGTCGAAGCCGCCGTTCTGGTTGGTCTTGAGAAGTGCACGCAGGTTCTTCAGCGCGTTGTCGCTGCCGACCCAGGCCTTGGCCACGCTGCGCAGTGCGCCCCAGCCGCCGGCTGGGCCGTGGTAGGGCTTGTAGCGTGGGGTGGAAGCGGGGGCGTTGTCTGGAAGTTTCTCGAAGGAGGTCACGGCTTTTACGACTCCGCCGCTGGGCTGAATACCCGCGGTGCACTGTGTTTGGGCAGATGGATGAGGTTGAGGTTGTGCTTGCGTGCCCATTGCAGGGCAAGGCCGGTCGGTGCCGACAGGCTGACCAGGGTCTGGATGCCGGCGCGCAGGACTTTCTGGATCAGCTCCAGGCTGCAGCGGCTGGTGACGATGGCCAGGCCGCCGTGGGTGTCGATGCGCTGGCGTAGCAGGGCACCGATCAGCTTGTCGAGGGCGTTGTGCCGGCCGATGTCTTCGCGGCCCAGCAGCAGTTCGCCGTGGCGGTCCATGAACAGCGCCGCATGAACAGCGCCGCAGTGCTGGCCCAGGGGCTGGAAGGCGTCGATGCGCTGGCGCAGGTCCTTGAGCCATTCCACCGGCGGCAGGGGCGCGCCGGGCAGAGTCTCGAGTTCGGGCAACGCCTGCTCCAGGGCCTCGACGCCACACAGGCCGCAGCCGCTGGTGCCGGCCAACTGGCGGCGCTGGTTCTTGAGGTTCCAGAACGCACGGCTGGAGATCTCGAGGTCGGCATACAGCGCCGAACCACTACCGGAGAGCTTCAGGTCGTAGATGTCTTCAGTGCTGGAAACGATGCCGCTGCCAATGCTGAAGCCAACGGCGAAGTCTTCCAGATCGGTCGGGCTGACCAGCATCACCGCCTGGTTGAGGCCGTTGTAGACGATCGCCAGGGCGACTTCTTCGGCCAGGGGCGTGCTGTCGCTCGCCTGGTCGGAGAGCTGTACGTAGTCGTAGGTGTTGCTGGCGGCAGGCAGTGACAGGGGCGTTGATGCCGCGCAGACCGGAGGCTTGCTGTTCATCGGGGCGGATCACCGGCGGCTTTTACTTGCACAAGCCTAGGCTTGTGGACGCGCCGCGTCTAATCGCTAGGGTCGATGCCGTGATAGACCGCGTCGATTGGTCGCAGTGGAGCGGGGTAGGGATTCCTGGCCTAGACTCTCAGGTTCCGAGGAATCATCAACAAGGAGCGCGTCATGAGCCTGTTCAGTTTCGTGAAGGAAGCCGGCGAGAAGTTGATCGATCTGCTGACCCCCGGCAATGCCAATGCCGAGGAACAGTTGAAGAAGCACGTGGAGAGCGTGGGCCTGGGCAATCCGAACATTTCGGCCACCGTAGAGGGTGACAAGGTCATCCTCAAGGGCGAGGTGGCGAGTCAGGAGGAGAAGGAGAAGATCATCCTGGCGGCAGGCAACATCGCCGGGGTGGCTTCGGTGGATGACCAGATCACCGTCACCGGGCCGGTGGCGCAGGCGGCCCGGTTCGTCACGGTGAAGAAGGGCGACACCCTGAGTGCGATCGCCAAGGCCGAGTATGGCGATGCCAGCAAATACCAGAAGATCTTCGAGGCCAACAAGCCGTTGTTGTCACATCCGGACAAGATCTATCCCGGGCAGGTGCTGCGCATTCCAGACTGAGGATCGGTGTTGCGCTCATCGCGGGCTTGTCCCGCGATGAGGCCCTCAAAGCCCCAGCAATAACTCCCGGTAATCCTCGACCGCCGCAAATTCCTGCGTATCGCGCACATCCGCCCGGCTATCGGGCTGGCGCACTGCCAGCAGATGCCTCACCCCGAACCGCTGCGCACTGCGCAGGATCGCCAGGGTGTCGTCGATGAACAGGCTGCGCGCGGGCTCGAAGCCGATATCGGCGCGCAGGGCATCCCAGAACTGCGGGCTCTCTTTCGGGTAGCCGTAGTCGTGCGAGCTGATCAGCCGTTCGAAATACGGCGCAAGCTGCACCTTCTCGAGCTTCAGCGACAGTGAGTCGCGGTGGGCGTTGGTGATCATCACCACGCGCTTGCCAGCCTTGCCGATGGCGGCAAGAAAGGTGTCGGCGTCCGGACGCAGGGCAATCAGGTCGGCGATCTCGCGCTTGAGTTCGCGGATCGGCAGGCGCAGTTCGCGGCTCCAGAAGTCCAGGCAATACCAGTTCAGGGTGCCAGCATGGCGCTCGAACAGCGGTCGCAGCTCCAGCTCGGCCATCGCGCGGCTTACGCCATGCAGCTCGGCGTAGCGCTGGGGCAGGTGTTCGAGCCAGAAGCGGTTGTCGTAGTGCAGGTCGAGCAGGGTGCCGTCCATGTCCAGCAGGACGGTATCGATGGCGGACCAGGGCAGAACAGGCATTGGAAATTCTCGATCGGTCGGCAAGCCACGGTATAGTAACCCGTTCACGCCAAGGAGCCGCACCCATGCGCCAGAAACCCACTGTCCTCAGTCGCGAGATCGTCGCCAGCAGCCGCCTGTTCCGGGTCGAAGCGGTGCAGTTGCGCTTCTCCAATGGCAACGAGCGCACCTACGAGCGCTTGGTCGGTCGAGGCAACGGTTATGGGGCGGTGATGATCGTGGCCATGCTCGACGCCGAGCATGCGGTGCTGGTCGAGGAGTACTGCGGTGGCACCGACGAATACGAGCTGTCGCTGCCCAAGGGCCTGATCGAGCCGGGCGAGGACGTGCTGGCCGCCGCTGATCGTGAGCTCAAGGAAGAAGCCGGTTTCGGAGCACGGCAACTGGAGCACCTCACCGAGCTGTCGCTGTCGCCCGGCTACATGAGCCAGAAGATCCAGGTGGTGCTGGCCAGCGACCTTTACGAAGAGCGCCTGGAAGGCGATGAGCCCGAGCCGATGCGCGTCGACAAGGTCAACCTGCGCGAACTATCGGCCCTGGCCATGCACCCGCAATTCAGCGAAGGGCGAGCGCTGGCAGCGTTGTACCTGGCCCGTGACCTGCTGATCCAGCGGGGGCTGCTGAGCGCATGAACGACCTGCAACTGATGCACGAAGTGGTGAAACTGGCGCAACTGGCGGGCGAGGCGATCCTGCCGTTCTGGCGCTCTGGCGTCGCAGTCACCAACAAGGCCGATGACTCGCCGGTGACGGCTGCCGACCTGGCCGCCCACCGGATCATCGCCGACGGCCTGCAGGTGCTGGCACCGCAGATTCCGGTGTTGTCCGAGGAAGACTGCAACATCCCGCTGGCCACCCGCGAGGGTTGGTCGCGTTGGTGGCTGGTCGATCCGCTGGATGGCACCAAGGAGTTCATCGCCGGCAGCGAGGAATTCACCGTCAACATTGCCCTGATAGAGCGCGGCGAGGTGGTGTTTGGCGTGGTGTCGATGCCGACCAGTGGCCGCTGTTACTTCGGTGGTCGTGATCTGGGTGCATGGCGTGCAGAGCTACAGGCAGAGCCTCAGCCGATTCACGTGCGCAACGCGCCACCTGCCGATGGCCGTTTCACCGTGGTTGCCAGCCGTCGCCATACCAGCCCAGAGCAGGAAGCCTTGCTGGCTGGGCTCGGTGCCGAGGTTGGCGCGTTGGAACTGGCCAATATCGGCAGCTCGCTGAAGTTCTGCCTGCTGGCCGAGGGCGCTGCCGATTTCTACCCGCGCCTGGCGCCGACCTCGCAGTGGGACACCGCGGCGGCGCAGGGGGTAGTCGAAGGCGCAGGGGGCGAGGTGATCGGGCTGGATGGCCAGGCGTTCCGCTACGCGGCGCGGGAGTCGCTGCTCAATCCGTTCTTCCTCGCGCTGCCGGCCAAGGCGCCCTGGCGGCAAAACGTCATTGCAGCGGCTATCGGGCAGTAACTACCGAAGCCGTCTCGCTCCTCGCCTGATCAGCGGTGCAGCACATACTGCCCGCTGAATCTCACTGCCGCCTCTTCACTCCCCGCATTGCTCCCCAACGTCTCCAGTGTCAGGCGCGCCCGGCCGCGGCGCTGGTACATCGTCAGGAAGCGCTCCCAGGCCTTTTCGTCCGGTGCCGGACAGCGTGCTACCGCTACACCGGTCACGGGCAACGGGTAGCTGATCTGCCCCTCCTGAATGACGATATGCCCGTCATCGATCCCCAGCTCGCGCAGACGCAGGTGCAGCCAGCCCCAGCCGACCAGTACGGCGGCGCAGTAGAGGCTGCCGCCGAACATGGTGCTCTTGTGATTGACGTTGGGCGCCAGCGGCAATTGCAGACGCAGGCACTGCTCGCGCCAGTCGATGACTTGCATGCCCATTTCCCGCGTCAGCGGTATATCGCTGTGCAGGACTGCCTGCAGGTACTGGCTGTCGGTGGTCATGGCCGCGGCTCCTCGTGATCGTCATGGCTGTTGCCGTCGGCGAAGCTCAGGCCGTGCTTGCGCAACTTGTCGTGCAACGTTTTACGCGGGATGCCAAGGGCTTCGGCCAGGCTACGCATGGAGCTGTGCGGCTGGTTCAGCTCGGCGGCGATCAGCGAACGCTCGAACTGCTCGACCTGCTCGCTGAGGTTGCCGACACGTGCCGGTTCGGTGCTGTCGGTGGCAGAGGGCGCCTGGCCGTCCAGGGCCAGCTCCAGGCCAAGGGCGAAGCGCTCTGCCGCGTTTTGCAGCTCGCGTACGTTGCCTGGCCATTCGTGACGCAACAGCATGGCCCGCTGCGCCGGTTGCAGGGTATGCGGTGCCAGGCCATGACGTTGGCTGGCGGCATCGGCGAAGTGCTGGAACAGCACCAGGATGTCGTCACCGCGTTCGCGCAGCGCCGGGATGCGCAGCGGTGCGACGTTCAGGCGGTAGTAGAGGTCGGCGCGGAAACGCCCTTGATCGGCCGACTGACGCAGGTCTTCCTTGGTCGCGGCGATCACGCGGATGTCCAGCGGTATCAGTTGGTTGCCGCCCAGGCGCTCGACCACGCGCTCCTGCAGCAGGCGCAGCAGCTTGACCTGCACGTCCAGGCTCATGCTCTCGATTTCGTCGAGGAACAGCGTGCCACCGTTGGCGAACTCGAACTTGCCGATACGACGCTTCTGCGCGCCGGTGAAGGCGCCGGGCTCATGGCCGAACAGCTCGCTCTCGACCACTGACTCGGCCAGGGCGCCGGCGTTGATGGCCACGAACGGGCCGTCGCGACGGCTCGACAGGTCGTGCAGGGCACGCGCGACCACCTCCTTGCCAGCGCCGGTCTCGCCGAGGATCAGCACGTCGGCACGGGTGCCTGCCAAGGCGCCGATCTGTTCGCGCAGGCGCTGCATCAAGGGTGAATGGCCGACCAGCCGTGTCGACAGCTGCTGGCGATCGCTCAGGGCCAGGCGCAGGCTGCGGTTGTCCAGCACCAGGCGACGCAGTGCCAGGGCTCGGCGCACGCTGTCGAGCAGGGCATCGCTGGCGAAGGGCTTTTCCAGGAAGTCATAGGCCCCGGCACGCATCGCCTGGACTGCCAGCGGCACATCGCCGTGGCCGGTGATCAGCAACACAGGCAGTTCGCTGTCCCGTGTGTGCAGTTGCTCCAGCAGTTGCAGGCCGTCGATACCGGGCATGCGGATATCGCTGACCACCACGCCAGGCCAGTCGGGCTCGATGCGCTCGGCCAGGCCCTGGGCGTCGGCCAGGGCGGCAACCTTGAGGCCTGCCAGGTCCAGGGTCTGGCTCAGGGCCTGGCGCAGGTGCGGATCGTCATCGACCAGGATGACCTGGGTTTGACTGTCGATCAGTGTCTCGGTCATGCCGAGGAGTCCTCCGAAGGTTTCAGGTTGGCGCCGGGGGCTGCGATGCGCAGTTGCAGGGTGAGCAGGGCGCCCCCTTCCGGGTGGTTGCCCATCAGCAGCTCGCCACCGAGCGCACGCATCAGGCTTTCGCAGATCGCCAGGCCCAGGCCAAGACCCTGGGTACGGGTCTTGGTGGTGAAGAAGGGTTCCTTGGCATGCTCCAGCGCTTGCCGGGTAAAGCCCGGGCCGTTGTCGCGAATGTACAGGTAGACGCAGTCGTCACGCGTCTCGGCACTCAGCCAGAGGCGGCGTGGGTTGGCTTTTTCCGTGAGTGCGTCGAGGGCGTTGGCCAGCAGGTTGCCGAGCACCTGGCGCAGGCGGGTTTCACCGGCCTGGACCCACAGGGTGGCGTCCGGCAGATCGCGGATCAGTTCCACCGCCATCGCCCGACGGCGCTTGGCCAGCAATGCCAGGGCATCGTCCAGCGCCGGTTGCAGGGCCACGCTTTCCGGGGCATGCCGGTCGCGGCGGGCGAAGGCGCGCAGGTGGGCGATGATCGAGGCCATGCGTCCAGTCAGTTCGCCGATCAACTTGAGGTTGCCACGGGCATCCTCGGTGCGCTGGTGATCGAGCAGGATCTCGGCGTTCTCGGCGTAGCTGCGGATCGCCGCCAGCGGTTGGTTGAGTTCGTGGCTGATGCTCGCCGACATGGTGCCAAGCACCGACAGCTTGCCGGCCTGGACCAGCTCGTCCTGGGCGCGTACCAGTTCCTGCTGTGCCTGCTCGCGCTCCAGCACTTCGTTCTTCAGGCGGTTGTTCAGCCATTCGAGGTCGGCGGTGCGCGCCACCACGCGGTTTTCCAGTTCCTGGCGGCCACGGGCCTCCAGTTCGATGCGGTCCATGTAGTGGCGGCGGCGCTGCATCACCAGCCCGGCCAGGAGCATGGTTACCAGCAACGCGCCGGCGCCGATGGCCATGACGGTCTGCACCGAGCGATCGACCAGGATACGCGGCGCAAGGATGCTCACCTGCCAGCCGGTCTCCTTGATATCGCGGGTCTGGGTCAGCCAGGCCTCGGGCTCCAGGCGCAGTGGTTGCGGGGCCTGGGTTGGGTAGGGTTGGATGGCGATCATCGCCTTGCGTTCTGCTTCGCTCAGTACGCGGGTGGCGCGGAAACGCCACTCCGGGCGCGAGGTGAGCACCACCACGCCGTACTGGTCGGTCAGCAGCAATTGTTCCGGGGTGCGTCCCCAGAGGGTTTCGGTGTGGTCGAGGTCGACCTTGACCACCAGCACGCCGATCACTCGTTCGCCGTCACGCACCGCGGCTGCGAAGAAGTAGCCGCGCTTGGCGGACGTGGTGCCCTGGCCGAAGAAGCGGCCCAGCCGCCCTTCCATCGCTTCGATGAAGTACGGGCGGAAGGCGAAGTTGCGGCCGACGAAGCTGTCGCGCTTGTCCCAGTTGGAGGCCGCCAGGGTATTGCCGCTGACGTCCATCAGGTACATCACTTCGGCGCCGGTCTGCTGGGTGATCTCGCGCAACAGGCGATTGGCGTTGGTCACCGCCTCCAGCCTGAACGGGTCGGCCAGCACGCCACGCAGGGCCGGCAGGTCACCGAGGATCTGCGGTAGGGTCTCGTAGCGGTGCAGGGTGCCGAGCAGGTTGGCGACATAGAGGTCGAGGGTCTGGCGGTTCTGCGAGGCCAGTTGGTCCTGGTAGTAGCGCTCGGCAAGATGATGCAGCGGCCACAGCAGCGGAGCCAGGCACAGGGCCAGCAGGGCCAGGCTGCGCCAGCGGGGTCGTTGCGAAGTGATTGAAGTCGAGGTCATCGCCAAGTGCGCCAGAATGAACTGGCGCAATTATGCGCTACTTCAGGCAGTCGATCAGCGCTTGCTGCCAATGCGGCTGGCTGACCTGCCATTCACGTGCCAGGCGTGAGCAGTCCAGGCGAGAGTTGAGCGGGCGGCGGGCCGGGGTCGGATATTCGCTGCTGGGAATCGGCAGCAGTTCGGCGCAGGGCAGGTCGCGGGCCTTCAACTGCTCGGCGATGGCCTGGGCGAAGCCGAACCAGGAGGTTTCGCCCTGGGCCGTCAGGTGATAAGTGCCCCACGCACCCGCCTGGCCGGCCTGCCAGCGCTCGATCATGGCGCGGGTACTCGCGGCGATCGTCCCGGCCCAGGTCGGTGCGCCGATCTGGTCGTCGACCACTTTCAATTGCGGGCGCTCCTGCAGCAGGCGTTGCATGGTCAGCAGGAAGTTGCGCCCATGCAGCGAATACACCCAGCTGGTACGCAGAATCAGGTGCTCGGCGCCGACCGCAGCAATCGCCTGCTCGCCTGCGAGTTTGCTCTGGCCGTAGACGCCCAGCGGATGCACCGGGTCATCCTCGACATAAGGCGTTGTCTTGTTGCCGTCGAACACGTAGTCGGTGGAGTAGTGGATCAGCGGCGCACCCAGGCGTGCGGCTTCCTCGGCCAACACCCGCGGACCTTCGGCATTGATCGCTTGAGCCAGCGACGCTTCGCTTTCGGCCTGGTCCACCGCAGTGTGCGCCGCGGCGTTGATGACCAGGTCCGGGGCGAGCTGGCGCAGAGGCTCACGCATGCCTTCGGGGTGAGCCAGGTCGAGCTGGTCGCGGCCTAGCAGGTGCAGCTCGCCAAGCCCGGCCAGTGCCTGCTGAAGGGCCTGGGCGACCTGGCCGTTGCGGCCGCAGACGAGGATCTTCATGGGAACAGCTCCGCGTCCTGAAGCAGCACCCCGGCCTGGTCCTTGGCTGACAGCAGCGGTGCCGACGTCAGTTGCCAGTCGATGGCCAACTGCGGATCGTCCCAGCGAATGCAGCGTTCGGCAGCGGGGTTGTAATAGTCGGTGGTCTTGTAAAGGAAATCGGCCGACTCGCTGAGTACCACGAAACCGTGGGCGAAGCCTGGTGGAATCCAGAACTGTCGGTGGTCCTCGGCACTCAGGCGTGTCGCGACCCATTTGCCGAAGGTGGGCGAGCTCCGGCGGATATCGACCGCGACATCCAGTACCTCGCCCTGGACCACGCGTACCAGTTTGCCCTGGGGGTTTTCGATCTGGTAATGGAGGCCGCGCAGCACGCCGCGCTGGGAGCGCGAGTGGTTGTCCTGGACGAAACTGGCAGGGAAACCGGCCTTCTCGGCAAAGTCACGGGCATTGAAGCTTTCGAAGAAAAAGCCTCGGCTGTCGCCGAACACTTTCGGCTCGATGATCAGCACATCGGGAATTTCGGTGTGGATGATGTTCATGAATGTTCTTGGCAGCGAATAGGTTCAACGGCGCGCGAGCGCGGTACTCAAGGCTGAAATCACCCGGTCCTGGCGTTCATCGCCCAGCCCGCACCACAGCGGCAGGCGTACCAGGCGGTCTGACAGTTCGTCGGTGAGCTGCATCGAGCCATGTGCACGTCCGTAACGCTCGCCGGCGGGCGAGGAATGCAGTGGCACATAGTGGAACACGGGATATACCTCTTCGTCTCGCATCCTCTGCAACACGGCCTGACGGTCAATACCCGGGGCGAGCAGCACATAGTACATATGGGCGTTGTGCTGGCAGTCCTGCGGGATGATCGGCCTGCGCAGCAGCCCGTCCGCCTCGAGGCCGGCAAGGGCGTGGTGATAGCGCGCCCAGGTAGCCAGGCGGTTGTTGGTGATCGCTTCGGCTTCCTGCAACTGTGCCCAGAGGAATGCGGCGGTCAGCTCGCCGGGCAGGAACGACGATCCGACCTCCTGCCAGGTGTACTTGTCGACCTGGCCGCGGAAGAAGCGACTGCGGTCGGTACCCTTCTCGCGGATGATTTCCGCGCGCATCACCAGCTCTGGATCGTTGGCCAGCAGGGCTCCGCCTTCGCCGCTGATGACGTTCTTGGTTTCATGGAAGCTGAACGCTCCCAGATCACCAATGCTGCCCAGCGCACGCCCCTTGTAGCTGGACATGACGCCCTGCGCGGCATCCTCCACCACCTTCAGGCCGTGCCTGTGGGCGATGGCCAGGATGCTGTCCATCTCGCAGGCGACGCCAGCGTAGTGGACCACGGCGATGGCCTTGGTGCGTGGGGTGATGGCAGCTTCGATCAGGCGTTCGTCGAGGTTGAGCGTGTCTTCGCGAATATCGACGAACACCGGCACCGCGCCGCGCAGGACGAAAGCATTGGCGGTGGAGACGAAGGTGTAGGACGGCATGATCACTTCATCGCCGGGCTGGATGTCGAGCAGCAGCGCGCACATCTCCAGCGCTGCGGTGCAGGAATGGGTCAGCAGCGCCTTGCCGCTGCCGGTACGCTCCTCGAGCCAGGCATGGCAGCGCTTTGTGAACGGTCCGTCACCAGCAAGCATCTGGCCCAGGTTGGCCTCGGCAATGTGGTGGAACTCCTTGCCGGTCATGTAGGGGCGGTTGAAGGGGATCTTTTCCAGGCTCATGGGCGGTTTCCTGCAGAGTTCGCGGGCGGAAGGTCGCTGCGGATCGCGCTGACGCGCCCGCCGATCTGCGTGCCCTTGGCAAGGTTCTCGTAGAAATAGTCGGTGAAGCCTGCGTGTGCCATGGCACGTTGCGCGGCCTCGATGTCATAGGCGATGCGGTAGAGCGCGAAGCGTTGGCCGTCCCATGTGGCGAAGGCCGCTCGAGGGTCGCCGTCGCGGGGCTGGCCGACCGAGCCGGGGTTGCACCAGGTCTTGTCGCGGCCCTGCCAGAGGAACTGCACATGGCTGTGGCCGGAGGCGAAGAAGCGCCCCGGGTGTACGGCGAAATAGGCTTCGCTGGGCTCGAGATATTCGTCGAGTGGGTCGTTCCAGCCGCCGTGGATCAACTCCAGGCCGTGCAGGCTGGCACGCTCCGGCAGACTTTCGAGCCAGCGGCGGTTGTCGGCGCTGAGTACCTCGCGCTGGTAGTCCAGGCAGGCATTGGCGCTGTTGGAGCGTGGGCAGGGCTGGTTGAGCGCGATGTAGGCATCGTGGTTGCCCATCAGCGAGAAGATCCCGCGAGCGCGCAAGGTATCGCAGCACTCGTTGACCTGGCTGTAGTAACCGGCGGTGTCGCCCAGGCAGATGATCTCGTCCACACCCATCCGATCGAGCTCGGCGAGCACGGCGGACAGTGCGGCGAAATTGCCGTGGATGTCAGAAATGATCCCGATCATGAACCACGTAGTCCTCGATGTAGCGCACCGCAAAACCTGCGCGCAGCGCTGGTTGCCGGGGCCTTTCGCCCTTGAGATACCAGGCCAGGCACATGGCGGCCTCGTTGTAGCCGAAAGCGGTGCGGATGGAACTGGTGGAAGAGATCCGTGGATTGATCTCCAGCAGCTTCCAGGTGCCGTCGTCTGCCCGGCGGAATTGCAGGTTGGTGGGCCCGATTGGTTTGAAGTGCTGGCACAGGCGCGTCACCACCGCATCCAGGCTGGCGTCGTGGCGCACTCTGGCCTTGGCTGTGGAGCCGTCAGAGGCCAGGCTGCGCTGGAAGGTGATCGCGGCGCAGATGCCGCCCTGGCCGTCACCGAACACCGCCACGGTGTACTCCTGGCTGGCGCTGCCGATGATCGGCTGGGCCATCAGCACCTCCCCGAGAAGGGGTGCCCAGGGTGTGAAATCGCGCGCTTCGCGGACCCACACCAGGCCCTTGGAGGCGTAGCTGCGCCGTGGCTTGAGCAGGAACGGCAGGCCGAGCTGCTGCGAAAGCGAGGCAAAGTCGCCGGTCAGATGGCTGGGGATACGGGCGTCGTCTTCATGTGCCAGCAGGG
The DNA here is from genome assembly GCF_001320965.1 of Pseudomonas sp. NBRC 111143. Lineage (NCBI taxonomy): Bacteria > Pseudomonadati > Pseudomonadota > Gammaproteobacteria > Pseudomonadales > Pseudomonadaceae > Pseudomonas > Pseudomonas sp. NBRC 111143. The sequence continues at coordinate 123,402 of NZ_BCBT01000006.1, forward strand.
CCTGGTCCATGGCGTATTTGTCGCGCGACAGGCTGATCAGCCGGGCATCGTTGAGCACAATCCGGCAGCCGCTGGCAGCTAGTGCGTCACGGTGTTCGTCGAGCCAGTGCACATCCTGTTCGATGCCGGGAATCAGCAGATCGACCCGGTACTGCTCGATCATCCGCAGCAGCCAGTCCTGATAGCTGGGGTCGGCGGTCAGCGGCGCCTGTTCGAAGTGGTCGCACCAGGCCTGGCCGACCGCATCGTCGTAGATGTCGGTGCCCAGCAGCCTGATCGTCGGGTCGGCGGCGCGCAGCGATTTCAGCAGGCCGTAGCCCATTATCGCGCCGACGCCGGTGACCATTGCCGTGGTCATTGCTGGGCCTCCTGATGAGCCTGCATCAGTTGCAGGCCGGTACGAATGTCGGTGGCTGGCCAATAGTCGATGGCCTGGTGCAGTTGCGCATCGGCCTGCATGGCCGGCATATCGGCGATGTCCGGCTTGTCGCGCAGGAAGCGGATGTCGGCGCTGCGGGCGCAGGCGGCAAAGGCCGCTTCGGCGATCTCCGACAGCCTGGGGCTGTGCGGGTGCACGCAGTCGAAGCGACCGATCACCGTGCGCTGCGCCACGCGTTTCACGATCTCGGCCAGGTCGTCCAGAAACAGGTAGTTGCGCTGCGCGTCGTTTTTGCCATACAGCTGCACCGTCTTGCCTGCGCGCGCCGTTTCGGCGATGAGGTACAGCAGTCCCTGGTGTTTGCGACAGGCACCGGCTGCATCGTAGACCTGGCTGGGACGCAGGATGGTCAGGGCGATTTCGCGTTGCTTGCAGAACAGCTGTGCAAGCTCCTCGGAATGGCGCTTCGACAGCGAATAGATGTTGTAGTGAGGGTCGTCGGCGGTAAAGCCTGCGAACACCGAAGACACCAGGATCAGGTGTCGGACGCCGCTTTGCGCAGCAAGCTCGCAAGCGCGCAGGGTACCGACCGCGTTGACCTGTTCGGCCTGGATCAGCGCTTCGCTGGAGGTCCCGCCGAACGCGGCGGCCACCACCACCACGGTATCGAAATGCCCGCCATCGAAGGGCGGGTTGTCTGACCGCACCAGGTCGAACGGGAAGTCGGCTTCGCGACGCCCAGCGGTCCTGACTTCACCCAGCGTGGCAAGCCGGGCGGCGATGGCCTGGCCGATGACCGAGGTGCTGCCGATCAACAGGCTTCTCATGTCGGCTCGACCTGGGCCTCGAACATCAGGGCGCAGCAGAGCTCGGGGTAGTCGATACCGACCGTGCACATCCCTTCGATGATCTCGTTGGACAGCCCCAGCGGCTGCAGTTGCGAGGTCATCAGCGGCTTGAGGAATACCCCTTCCTTGCGCACGATGCGATAGCCGGCCTGCTCCAGCTCATCGGTCAGGCGGCTGACCGAGTAGGTGCGCTGGTGGCCCAGTTCCAGGTCACCCTGGCCCAGCTTCATCATGTCGTCGAGCTTGCCTGCCGCGTGGCCGATACGCCGGTGCAGCGACTCGCCATTGGGCACCAGGGCGAACAGTCGGCCGCCAGGCGCGAGGAAGCGACGGAAGTGCTCCAGGACCTGCTGCGGGTTGTCGACGTGTTCGAGGATGAAGCCCATCACGATCAGGTCGAAGGTCCGCTCGGTGTCGAAGTGCTCGAAATAGCTTTCGACGATCTCGACCGGGCTGTCGGGGTAGTTTTCGCGGAACTGGGCGATGACCGAGGGTGAGCCGTCGATCACCGTATGCGAGGCGAAGAAGCGCGAGAAGCGGTTGGTCGAGAAACCGTGGCCGACGCCCAGTTCCAGAATCGAGTGATGTTCCTGGCATAGCTTCATGATCCGCTGGGGATACCAGTTGAGCATGATGTCGTTGTCGAAAGCGAAGCCGAAACGATCACTGTAGGCGCCGATGTAGCTGTCTAGTGCATTGCTCATGGGGAGACTCGCATGTCGGGTGCTGCGCCCGTCGGCGCGGTGGATTCAGGAGCCGATGACCGTATGTGCTTCATGAAGCGCGGTGCGTCCGGGCCACAGTTGAACAGCAGGTCGAGGATGGTCACGCCATGGGTGAAATCACCCCACTGCTGCGGGTATTGGGGGTAGCCGCTGTAGTCGAACCAACTGACGGTGATGCCCTGTGCGGCGAACAGGCTTTCATCCAGGTAGTCGCGCGCGGCCGGGCCGGAAAGGTATTCGCTGGCACCGGCTTGCAGGCACAAGTCGACCAGGCGTTCGCTCTTGCCTTCACCCAGGCGATAGTCCCAGGAGTGGCTGATGCGTGTGCCGATGCCCAGATAGCGGCAGACGGCCTCGAGCAGCCTACGATTCAGCGGGCTGAGATGGTCGAACTGCTCTTCGAGATAGATCGGTCGCAGCCACTGTCTGATTTCGTCGAAATACGGCGCACGCTTGTAGTTCGCTTCCAGGGACCGCCAGTGACTGGCGGCCCAGTCGTGCCCGTCGATGCGTGTTTCGCGGATCGCCTGGTGGTAGCGCCCTCTGACCTGAACCGGCACGGTCAGCCATTGCACGCCTTGGGGAGTCTTGATCTGGTTGCGATTGCGCCAGTCACGTCGGGTGAATTGCATGTCGTCGTAAAGGATGAACTCGTCCACGGCGGCGATCAGGTCGAAATAACCTTTCCAGGGGATGTAGTTCGACTGCACGATGGCGACCTTCTTCATGCGTATGCCCCCGCGCGTTTGTGACGAACTTCTGACGCACGCAGCCTGCGCGACGATGCCCCGGCGTCAAGGAGCCGGTGCGGGAGGGGCGACAACAACAGTGGTGCAGCGGGCATCGACATCGAGCTCCTGGTGGACAGCGGACGAGGCCAGGCCTTCTGGGGCGCGGCTTTGGCAATGATCGTTGCAGATTGGCAACGACAGTCTGCGCCTCACCCCCTTGCTTCCGGGCAGTGGTAATGGCGATATAAGCAAAAAAGAGGCCGAGGTTCGCACCATGCCGTTGCACACCCTGATCCACCGCTCCAGCCTTCCACGTCCCGAGGTTTCCGAGGTGCAGGCCAGCCATGCCCTGCAGGCCTATTACGGCCTGCACGGCGCGCTGGTGCCCCTCGGTAGCCAGCAGGACGTGAACTTCCGGCTGGACAGCGAGCAGGGGCGGTTCGTCTTCAAGCTCTGCCATGGCAGCTATGCCCAGGTCGAGCTCGAGGCGCAGCATGCGGCACTCGCGTATCTGCAGGGGCAGGGTCTGCCGGTGCCGGCGGTGCGTGCAGCGCTGAGTGGCGAGGGCTTGCTGGCCCTGGAGATCGGCGGCCAGGCCCTGCGTTGCCGCGTGCTCGAATACATCGACGGCCAGCCGCTGACCCGTCTGAAGCACATGCCGGATAGGCTGATGGCCGAGCTGGGGACGCTGTGTGCACAACTCGGCAAGGCCCTGGCCGGTTTCGAGCACCCGGGGCTGGAGCGCACGCTGCAGTGGGACCCACGCCATGCCGAGGAGTTGATCGAGCACCTGCTGCCGGTCATCAAGGACGAGGCCCGACGCGAGCGCGTCGAGGGTGTGGCCAGTCAGGCGCGGGCGCGTCTGCAGCCGCTGGTCGGACAGCTTCCGACGCAGGCGGTGCATCTGGACATCACCGATGACAACGTGGTCTGGGCGCTCGACGAGCATCGTCAGTGGCAGGCGCAAGGCGTTATCGACTTCGGCGATCTGTCCCACACCTGGCGTATCGCCGACCTCTCTGTCACCTGCGCGGCCTTGCTGCATCATGCCGAAGGCGATCCGCTACGGATCCTGCCGGTGGTTGCGGCCTACCAGGCGGTCAATCCGCTGAGCGAAGCCGAATTGCGCGCCTTGTGGCCGCTGGTGCTCAACCGTTCCGCGGTGCTGGTGCTCAGCAGCGAGCAGCAACTCACCGTCGATCCGGACAACCAGTACACCCGCGACAACATCGCCCATGAGTGGGAAATCTTCGATACCGCCACTGCGGTACCTGCCGCCCTGATGGAAGCGGCGATCCTGCAGGCCGCGGGCTTTGCCCCGGACACCCTGGACCTCGGCGACTGCGCAGCACTGCTGCCGAGCCTGGCCGGCCAGACCGTGGGTCGGCTCGATCTGGGTGTGCTGAGCCCGCACTGCGAGGCTGGAAACTGGCAGCAAGCTGGGTTCGATCAGCACCTGTTGCTTGCCAAGCCGGCTCCCGCCACCACGCTGCATGGGCAGTACCGCCTGTCGCAAACCCATTTTGACCGCCCGGACGAGCCTGCCACCTGTGCCTTGGGCGTGGAGCTGAACCTGCCGGGCGGCACGGTGTTGCACGCGCCGCAAACCGGTATCTGGCTGAGCACGGGAGATGGCCGCGGGTGTCTGAGCACCGCCGGTTGGGGGCTGTGGCTGAGCGGCCTGGAGCAGGCGCCGGAGGATGGCGAATCGGTGCGCAAGGGCCAGCTGCTCGGTTCGACCTGTGGCTTCCTGAGCGTACAGCTGTGCCTGGATCCGAACATCGCGCCGCCGTTCTTCGCCAAACCGTCCCAGGCACAGGCCTGGCTGGCGCTTTGCCCGTCGCCGATGGGACTGCTGGGCTTCGACTGCGATGCCGAGCCGCTGGTCGATGCCCAGGCGCTGCTGGCGCGGCGCGATGCCAGCTTCGCCCGCTCGCAGAAGCACTACTACGCCCAGCCGCCGCATATCGAGCGCGGCTGGCGCAACTACCTGATCGACATGCAGGGGCGTTCCTACCTGGACATGCTCAACAACGTGGCGGTGCTCGGGCATGGGCATCCGCGCATGGTCGCCGAATCGGCGCGGCAGTGGTCGCTGGTCAATACCAACTCGCGCTTCCACTATGCGGCCATCGCCGAGTTCTCCGAGCGCCTGCTCGAAGTGGCGCCGGAAGGCTTCGATCGGGTGTTTCTGGTCAACAGCGGCACCGAGGCCAACGATCTGGCGATCCGTCTGGCCTGGGCCTACAGCGGCGGGCGTGACCTGCTCAGCGTGCTGGAGGCCTATCACGGCTGGTCGGTGGCCACCGATGCTATCTCCACCTCGATCGCCGACAATCCCCAGGCTCTGGAAACCCGACCGGACTGGGTGCATCCGGTAGAGGCGCCCAATACGTTCCGCGGCCGTTACCGCGGCGCTGACAGTGCCAGTGATTACCTGCGCGATGTCGACGCCAAGCTCGCCGACCTGGATGCCCGTGGCCGCCAGCTGGCAGGGATGATCTGCGAGCCTGTGTACGGCAATGCCGGCGGTATCTCGCTGCCCCAGGGCTACCTGCGCGAGGCCTATGCAAAGGTGCGGGCGCGCGGCGGCGTGTGCATCGCCGATGAAGTGCAGGTTGGCTACGGCCGCCTGGGCGAGTACTTCTGGGGGTTCGAGGAGCAGGGCGTGGTGCCGGACATCATCACCATGGCCAAGGGCATGGGCAATGGCCAGCCGCTGGGTGCGGTGATCACCCGGCGCGAGATTGCCGAAGCGCTCGAGGCCGAGGGTTATTTCTTCTCCTCGGCCGGCGGCAGCCCGGTGAGCTGCCGCATCGGCATGGCGGTGCTGGATGTGATGCGCGACGAAGGGCTGTGGGATAACGCCCGCGATGTTGGCCGCCACTTCAAGGCGCGCTTGCAAGCGTTGGTCGATAAACATCCGCTTGCGGGTGCTGCCCACGGCTCGGGCTTCTACTTGGGGCTGGAACTGGTGCGTGACCGCCAGACATTGGAACCGGCCACCGAGGAGACCATGGTCCTGTGCGATCGCCTGCGCGACCTGGGGATCTTCATGCAGCCCACGGGAGACTACTTGAACATCCTCAAGATCAAGCCGCCGATGTGCACCACGCGGCAGAGCGTGGACTACTTCGTCGATTGCGTGGACCGTGTGTTGGCGGAACTGAGTTGATCTAAATCGATTTATATCGATTAAATTTCTTGAAATATCTATTTTGATTTTATTTCAAGCTTTAAAAGTCGATATCTATCGGTTAGATTGGTCGTATTCGCTGGCCCTTCGCGGGCAAGCCCGCTCCCACAGGTAATTGATGCTGCCGCTGTGGGAGCGGGCTTGCCCGCGAAGAGGCCCTGACAGACACCCGCACAATCAACCCTGGCACTAGCCTGGCGGGCCATCCAGAGGCTACTCATGAAGACCCTGAACTCGACTCCCCGCGCCGACGGTTTCCACATGCCCGCCGAGTGGGCCCCGCAAACCCAGGTATGGATGGTCTGGCCGGAGCGCCCGGACAACTGGCGCCTGGGCGGCAAGCCCGCGCAGGCGGCGCACGTCACACTGGCCAAGGCCATTGCCCGCTTCGAGCCGGTCACCGTGGCGGTATCTGCGGGCCAGTACGAAAATGCCCGCCGCCAGCTCGACCTGCCCAATATTCGCGTGGTCGAGATCAGCAACGACGACGCCTGGGTCCGCGACACCGGCCCGACCTTCGTGATCAACGATCATGGCGAAGTGCGTGGCGTGGACTGGGGCTTCAATGCCTGGGGCGGTTTCGATGGCGGCCTGTATGCGCCCTGGAACCGTGACGAAGAACTGGCCGCCAAGGTCATGGAGATGGAGCGCTGCCAGCGCTACCACACTGAAGGTTTCGTACTCGAGGGCGGTTCGATCCACGTGGACGGCGAAGGCACCCTGATCACCACCGAAGAGTGCCTGCTCAATCGCAACCGCAACCCGCACCTCACGCGTGAGCAGATCGAAGACGTGCTGCGCGAACATCTGGCAGTCGAGACCATCGTCTGGCTGCCCGAAGGCCTGTACAACGATGAAACCGACGGCCACGTCGACAATTTCTGCTGTTACGTCAGCCCGGGCGAAGTGTTACTGGCCTGGACCGATGATTCCAACGACCCCAACTATGCGCGCTGCCACGCTGCCTACGAGGTGCTGAAAAACACCCGCGATGCCAAGGGGCGCGAGTTCGTGGTGCACAAGATGCCCATTCCTGGGCCGCTGTTCGCCACCGAGGAAGAATGCGCCGGCGTCGACCAGGTCGCTGGCAGCCAGGAGCGTGACCCGTCGGTGCGCCTGGCCGGCTCCTACGTGAACTTCCTGATCGTCAACGGCGGCATCATCGCGCCGAGCTTTGACGACCCGGCAGATGCCCAGGCTAGAGCGATTCTGGCCAAGGTCTTCCCGGACCATGAAGTGGTGATGATCCCGGGTCGCGAGCTGTTGCTGGGCGGTGGCAACATCCACTGCCTCACCCAGCAGCAACCGGCACCGGTCAAGCGCTGATCGCCGAACACTGAAAGGGCCTGTCGAATGACAGGCCCTTTTGCTTCGCGCAAACGATTTATCCACGCGCTGGCACAGCTCTTGTATTGCATTTCCCTGGGGTGTTTCGGGGCGGCGGTCCACGCTGTTCTGTAACAATCCCACAGTAATTTAGCCGCTCACGGCCCCAGGGAGTACGTGTCGAATGAATGCAACAAGTGAGTCGGCTTTGTCTCCAATGGCGATCAATCACGAATCGCTCAAGGTGCTGGCGCAATGGTTGAAGCACCATGGAAACATCCGGGTCAGGAAGACCGATACGCGCCGCCTTCTGGATGGTCGTTATCCTCAAGGCCTGCTCAGTGAAGCGGAGCTCGAGGCTCTGGTTGCTGTCTGGCACTGAAGGCAAGGCATCGCATAACGAAAACGCCACCGTATCGACGGTGGCGTTTTTGTTTCAGCTGGCCAGCTCGGCAGCGTCCTCTTCCTCGAACCCGCGAGCGGCACGACCCACCAGCAGTGGATCTGGCGCGTGGGCGACGCTGTGATCCTTGCCCGGGTAATCCAGCGAGTGGAGGAAGTGCCGGATGCAGTTGAGCCGGGCGCGCTTCTTGTCGTCGGACTTGATCACTGTCCAAGGCGCATCGGCGGTGTCGGTGTGGAAAAACATCGCCTCCTTGGCGGCGGTGTAGTCGTCCCACTTGTCCAGTGACTTGATGTCGATTGGCGACAGCTTCCAGTGCTTGAGTGGGTCGTCCCGCCGGGAGATGAAGCGGCGCAGCTGTTCTTCGCGATTCACCGAGAACCAGTACTTGAACAGCAGGATGCCGCTGTTGCACAGCATCCGCTCAAGGTCAGGTGCCTGGCGCATGAACTCCAGGTACTGCAGCGGTGAGCAGAAATCCATGACCCGCTCGACCCCGGCGCGGTTGTACCAGGAGCGGTCGAAGAACACCATTTCGCCCGCCGTAGGCAGGTGCTGGATGTAGCGCTGGAAGTACCACTGGCCCTTTTCCTGCTCGGACGGCTTCTCCAGCGCTACGATGCGAGCCCCTCGCGGATTCAGGTGCTCCATGAAGCGCTTGATGGTTCCGCCTTTGCCCGCTGCATCGCGTCCCTCGAACAGCACCACGATGCGCTGGCCGGTATCTTTCGCCCAGCTCTGCACCTTCAGCAGCTCGATCTGCAGCGCGTGCTTGGCCTTTTCGTACTCCTGGCGGCGCATGCGCGTGCGGTAGGGGTAGCTGGCCGGCAGGCGCGCGCTGGTGCTGTCTTCGTTACTGCCTTTAGGGGCAGTGGCGACTTCCAGGGCGGTAGGCTGCTGGCTGATCCGGGTGATGGACGCTTGCGGTTTGCGCTTGCGAGGGCGCGGTGTACGCAGTGGCGTAGCCGGTGCAGCCTCGACGGGGTTGGCAAGGGGGAGGGGAGAATCGTCGCTCATGGAGGTCCTTTCGGGGATCGGGTATCCATCAAGCAGTGTATGGATACTTGCCCGTCGGCCCTTTGATGCTGATCAACGCAGAGCTGATCGTGTGATCACGAAGCGTCAGCTTTCCAACTGATGCTGTGGTGGGCTGATGCGTAGCTTGGTGGCAGCCCTTGCACAACGCGGGGGTATATGGAGTGTTGAGATGAAGCATTACTTTTACGCAACCTGCACCGGCTATGGCGACGACGGCGTACAGTTCTTTCGGGGCCACGTCTTTGTCCAGGATGAACAGAAACTGCCGGGCACGGCTATCCGGCCGATGCTGGAGTCTATCGAAGGCCTGGAGCTGGTGGCGGTGTCTTACCTGGGGTGCATGAGCGAGGAGGAGTTCGGCTCTCTGCATCCGCAGGACTAGTGAGGTCGCTGGAATAAAAGTGACAGGCATAAAAAAACCCTGAATCTTTCGATTCAGGGTTTTAGTGTTTTGGTGCCCAGAGACGGAGTCGAACCGCCGACACGAGGATTTTCAATCCTCTGCTCTACCGACTGAGCTATCTGGGCAACGGGGCGCATTAAAAGGCTTTTTCAGGTTTGCGTCAACGACTTTTTGAAAAATTTTTAAATTAATTCCGTTGCTTACGGTTTTGCTGGTCATTCGCTGGGTGGAACGTAGCCTTCAGCCTGGGCGTAGTCCTCGCCGGCGAAGAACTTGTCCATTTCCGCCTGGAGGAATTTGCGGTCCTCGCCATTCATCATGTTCAGGCGCTTCTCGTTGATCAGCATGGTCTGGTGCTTCTGCCACTCGTCCCAGGCCTTCTGCGAGATGTGCTCATAGATGTCCTGGCCCTTGGCGCCAGGGTAGGGCGGGCGTGGCAGGCCTGGCAGTTCTTCGTTGTACTTGCGGCACTTCACGGTGCGGGTCATCGGGCTTCTCCTGCAAACAATTCGTCGGCCACGCGTGCGAGCAGCTTCTTGACCGGGGCTGCCAGGCCCAGGCGCGGCGGGGTGGCGAGGTTATACCAGAGCCAGTCAGGCTCGGCCACGTGCGATCCGAGCGGGTCGACACGCACCAGCCACGGCTCGATCGCCAGCTGAAAGTGGCTGAAGGTGTGGGTCAGGCCTTGCAGCGCCTGGCTTTCGGTCATGCGCAGGCCGTGCTGGTAGGCAAGGTCGTCAAGCTGCGCCAGGCTGTCGAGCTCTGGCAGGCTCCACAGGCCGCCCCACAGGCCGCTGGAGGGGCGGCGGTAGAGCAGGATGGCGCCTTCGTTGTTGGTCAGCAGCGGCATCAGCGTCTTGCGCTGGGGCAGGGCCTTGCGCGGCTTGGGTTCGGGGTAGCGTTTCTCGTCGCCGAGCAGGTGCGCCTCGCAACCCTGTTGCAGCGGGCAGATCAGGCAACTGGGCTTGCTGCGGGTACACAGCGTGGCGCCAAGGTCCATCATCGCCTGGGTGTAGTGGTTGACCCGGGTCATGGGGGTGAAACGCTCGGCTGCGGCCCACAGCGCATTGGCCACCTTCGGCTCGCCGGGGTAACCGGCCTGCGCGGTGAAGCGCGCCAGGACGCGCTTGACGTTGCCGTCGAGGATCGGTGCGCGGATGCCCATGCTGATACTGGCGATGGCGCCTGCGGTGGAGCGGCCGATACCGGGCAGCTCGGTCAGCGCCTCGACGCTGCGCGGGAACTCGCCGCCATGCTGGGCGACGACGATCTTCGCGGCCTTCTGCAGGTTGCGCGCGCGGGTGTAGTAGCCCAGGCCGGTCCACAGGTGCAGCACTTCATCCTCCGGCGCCTCGGCCAGGGCCTGCACGGTGGGCAGGGCCTGCATGAAGCGGTCGAAGTAGTTGAGCACGGTGCTGACCTGGGTCTGCTGCAACATGATTTCCGACACCCACACCCGGTAGGGGGTGATGCCCTGTTGCCAGGGCAGATCGTGACGGCCGTGCTGGTCGAACCACGCCAGCACGGCGCTGGAGAACTGCTGGGGGCTCATCGTTTGAACAGCCCCTTGAGCGCGTCTTTCAATTCAGGGCTCACCTTGTCGCCGAGTTTTTCATCGAGCTTTTCGTCGATCTTGTCTTTCAGGCGGTTGCCCGCAAGCTTCGCGGCAACCTTGCCCAGGCCGTCCTGGTCCAGGCGGCAGGCCTTGGCCCCCAGTTCGAGCGGGCCGCGGCAGCGCAGTGGCACTTCGACGCCGACATAGCGCTCATTGACCTGGCACGCCGGGTCCGGCATGGCGCGCTGGTCGCCCTCGACCACCACGCCGACGCCGTAGTCCATGCCCAGTACGCGCAGGTCCAGGTCGCCCTGGCCGTTCACGGTCAAGCCCGGGATGCGCACCTTGAGGTCTGGGTTGCTGGCCACGCCATTGCGTACCACCAGCGTGCCGCGCAGTTCCTGGAACGGCGTGTCCTTGGCCCGTGGCTCGCCGCTGAGCTGCTTGCGGTTGAGGGTGGCGATGGCCTGGCACAGCTGCTGCTCGAGGTTGGCATTGACCAGCACACCGTCGTTGATGGTGAAGCTGGCGTTGCCGTTAAGCGTATCGATCAGCGCCTTCTGGCTGTTGCCGGTGGCGGTCAGGTCGCTCGACAAGGTCAGCAGACCCTTGACCGGCGGTGCCTGATCCGGGCTTTCGCGCTTGATGAAGTGCTCGACCGGTACCCGGTTGATCCTGGTATTCACCCCGAGTTGCGGCACGGCAGGGCGTACGTCGACGGTGCCCTTGGCTTCGAAGGTGCCGTTGTACAGGCCACCGCGCAGGGTCTCCAGGGTGACCAGGCCGCCCTGGCCATTGGCCTTGAGCTGGGCGTCGGTGATCGGCAGCTTGTCGAGGGTCAGCGCGCCGAACGAGAGATCGGCCTGCAGGTCGAGGGCGCGCAGGCGATCGACCGGCAACAGCTTGTCGTTGCTCCAGGCTACTTGAGTGGGGGCGTTGGGCAGCGGCGTGGTGCCGGCACCCGCGATCGCGCTGGCTTCCTGTTGCTTGACCTCGGCCTGGCGCGCGGCCTTGGCGCCCTTGGCCTCATCGCTCTTGGCAGGCAGGTAGCGGTCGGCATCGAAGGTGTCGCCCTTGAGCTGCACGCGAAGGGCCTGCCTGGCGAAATCTTCGACGGCGACACGGCCAGTGAAGGTGCTCTGGTCGAGTTTCACCGCCAGGTCTTCCATGGCGATGGAGTTCTGGGTGCCTTGCAGGCGGCCGACCAGTTCCAGCTTGGCGAAGGCCGCCGGGTCGGCAGTGGCTGGCAGCGGATGACCTATGCCGTCGAGGAAGGTACGCAGGTCGAACTGGGCGATGGACAGCCCGCCGCTGATCTGCGGCGCCTTGTCCAGGTCGCGCAGGCTCAGCTCGCCGAGGGCGCGCAACTGGTTGGCCGAGACCTTCAGGCCGCTCCAGGATGCGACGTTGGCGCCCAGGTCGACCAGCACCTGGCCCTGTGCTGCGAAGGTCACGGTCTTGCCAGCGGTCGGCTCGCCCGAGGTTTCGCCGGACAGGCGCATGTCTTCGAGGCTGTAGCGCTTGAGCTTGCGGTCGAAGCGCAGGTCGCCGACCAGTTCGGTACGAGCCTTGATGTTCGGCTCGCTGGCACTGAGGAAGGCGCTGGCCTTGATTGGGGTGTTGACCCCATCGTGAATGGGCCCGCTGCTCAACTGGATGCTTTCGGCGCCATAGCTTTTGCCGCTCTGCTCATCGGTGAACTGCACCCGCGCGTTGTTGACGGTCAGGCTGTCGATGTCCAGCTTCACCGCGCGTTCGCTGCTGGCCTGCGCCTGCGCCGATGGCTGCGCGGGCGCGCTTTCGGCAGGGGCCGGCTGGTTGCTGGCCGTGGCATTCGGGTCGGGGAGCGGCTTGCCGATATCCTCCCAGTTGCCATGGCCGTGTTCGTCGCGCAGCAACCTAAGGTTCAAGCCCTCGATGCGCACGTCGCTCATCTGCACCTCACGGCGCAGCAGCGGCAGCACGCGCACCGACAGGCCGAGCATCTGCAGGTCGGCGAACGGCTGCTTGGGGTTGTTCAGCGTGGCGATGCTCGCCTCGTGCAGTTCCAGGCCCAGCCAGGGGAACAGGCTCCAGCCGATGTCACCGTTGAGGGTGAGCTCGACGTGGGCCTTGTTGCGGGCCAGCTGGCGGATTTCGTCTTTGTAGTCGTTGGGATCGAAGAGGTGGGTCAGGGCGAAGCCCAGCGCCACGATGATCAGCAACAACCCGAGAAGTCCCAGCCCCAGGAATTTGCCGAACGCTTTCATGGGCGAGTCCTTGTAGTCCGATAGGTGAATTCGAGCGGCAGAGTATAGCGCCGCGACCATCGCTTCTGAGTATCTGACAAGAGATACAGGGCGTTTCCTGCGAATCGGATTCGACAGTTCTGGCTTGGGCAGTTCCACGTTCGAGTCGGCGTCGGTCTCGTTCGCGGGCACGCCTGCTCCCACGAAAGCCGCGTGGTACCGCCGTTGTAGGAGCGGACTTGCCCGCGAAGAGGCCGCTGCACATCGCAAACGGTTGCGCGACCGACGTGTACCGGTTCAGTTTTATGAAAAATAATGATGTCAGATTGATCTCGCCGTCATCTTATGCTGGTAACCTTGCGCAGCTTCCGGAGTGACCGCGACCTATTGTCGCGGGGCAACGACGCCGAAAACGGTGCCAATTTCGCCTTGTGTGCCGCGAAACAGCCAGGGAAACGATCCGAAAGCGCAACCATACATAAAAGGATCGAATCCATGAATAGCAGTATTACGGCAGGAGCGGCGGCGAGCGCGCCGGGCTTCCTGTCGAAGGAGCGCATCATCGCCCGGCCAGGGTTCAATCGCTGGCTGGTTCCACCGGCCGCCTTGGCCATTCACCTGTGCATCGGCATGGCCTATGGCTTCTCGGTGTTCTGGCTGCCCCTGTCCCAGGCCATCGGCATCACCGCACCGGTCGCCTGCTCGCCTGACATGGGCTTCATCGCCCGTCTGTTCAGCGCCGACTGCGACTGGCAGATCTCGATGCTCAGCTGGATCTACACCCTGTTCTTCGTCTTCCTCGGCTGCTCGGCCGCCGTGCTGGGCGGTTGGCTGGAACACGCCGGCCCGCGCAAGGCCGGCCTGGTATCGGCGCTGTGCTGGTGCGGCGGCCTGCTGATCTCGGCAATCGGTGTGAAGACCCACCAGCTTTGGCTGATGTGGCTGGGCTCGGGTGTGATCGGCGGGATCGGCCTGGGGTTGGGCTACATCTCGCCAGTTTCCACGCTGATCAAGTGGTTCCCGGACAAGCGCGGCATGGCCACTGGCATGGCGATCATGGGCTTCGGCGGCGGCGCCATGGTCGGTGCACCGCTGGCCACTGCGTTGATGGGGCACTTCGCCAACGGCCAGGAAGTCGGCGTATGGCAGAGCTTCATCGCCATGGCGGCAATCTACTTCGTGTTCATGACTGCTGGCGCCCTGGCGTACCGCGTGCCGCCGACCGGCTGGAAGCCTGAGGGCTGGACGCCGCCGGTGAAGAAGGCCAACGCCATGGTCACCGACCGTCACGTGCACGTCAGCGTGGCCTGGAAGACCCCTCAGTTCGCGCTGGTGTGGCTGGTGCTGTGCCTGAACGTCTCGGCCGGCATCGGCATCCTGGGCATGGCCTCGCCACTGCTGCAGGAAGTGTTCGGCGGCAAGCTGCTGGGCAACGACCTGAGCTTCAGCGAGCTGAACGCCGCCCAGCTGGCGCAGATCGCTGCGATCGCTGCCGGCTTCACCGGCCTGCTGAGCCTGTTCAACATCGGCGGGCGCTTCTTCTGGGCGTCGTTCTCCGACTACATCGGGCGCAAGAACACCTACTTCGCCTTCTTCGCCATCGGCGTGGGCCTGTACACCCTGGTGCCGAACATGGGCCACATCGGCAACGTCGCGCTGTTCGTGGCGGCGTTCTGCATCATCCTGTCGATGTACGGTGGTGGTTTCGCCACCGTTCCGGCCTACCTGGCCGACCTGTTCGGCACGCAGATGGTCGGCGCCATCCACGGTCGCCTGCTGACCGCCTGGGCTGCGGCCGGCGTGTTGGGGCCGGTGTTGATCACCTACCTGCGCGAGTCGCAACTGGCGGCCGGTGTACCGCGCGCGGCAGCCTACGACATGACCCTGTACATCCTCGCCGGCCTGCTGGTACTGGGCTTCATCTGCAACCTGCTGGTGCGTCCGGTAGCCGACAAGTACTTCATGACCGACGCCGAGCTCGCTGCCGAGCGCGCGCTGAGCCACGACAAGGGCGCCGATGGCGCGCAGTCGCTGGAGTGGCATGCAGCGCCTGGCAGCCTGCCGCTGGTGCTGCTGGCCTGGGCCGTGGTGGTGATTCCGCTGGCCTGGGGCGTGTGGATCACCCTGCAGAAGACGGCGGTGCTGTTCCACTGATGCACTGATTTGCCGGGCCTGAAAGGGCCCTTTCGCGGGCGAGCCCGCTCCTGCAAGGCGATGTTGCCCTTGTGGGAGCGGGCTCGCCCGCGAATGCTTTGTGCTGCCACACGTCATCCGCGTTTCAAGCCGGCGCATTCTGGGCCTATAATGGAGCCCTTTTCGCCCAATGATTTTGCGGAGCTGGTGATGGTCGAACGTAAGGCTTCCGTCGAGCGCAATACCCTGGAAACCCAGGTCAAGGCCTCGATCAACCTGGATGGCACCGGCAAGGCCCGATTCGATATCGGTGTGCCTTTCCTTGAACACATGCTCGACCAGATCGCCCGGCACGGGCTGATCGATCTGGACATCGAATGCAAGGGCGACCTGCATATCGACGATCACCATACCGTCGAAGACGTCGGTATCACCCTTGGCCAGGCTTTCGCCAAGGCCATCGGCGACAAGAAGGGCATCTTCCGCTACGGCCACGCCTACGTGCCGTTGGACGAAGCGCTGTCGCGCGTGGTCATCGACTTCTCCGGCCGTCCCGGCCTGCAGATGCATGTGCCGTTCACTCGCGCCTCGGTCGGCGGTTTCGACGTCGACCTGTTCCAGGAGTTCTTCCAGGGCTTCGTCAACCACGCCCTGGTGACCCTGCACATCGACACGATTCGTGGTCACAACACCCACCACCAGATCGAAACCGTGTTCAAGGCCTTCGGCCGCGCCCTGCGCATGGCCGTGACGCTCGATGAGCGCATGGCTGGCCAGATGCCGTCGACCAAGGGATGCCTGTAATGCAGACTGTCGCCGTCATCGACTATGGCATGGGCAACCTGCACTCGGTGGCCAAGGCTCTCGAGCACGTGGGTGCCGGCAAGGTGCTGGTCACCAGCGACGCTGCGGTGATCCGCGAGGCCGATCGCGTGGTGTTCCCAGGCGTCGGCGCGATCCGCGACTGCATGGCCGAAATCCGTCGCCTGGGCTTCGACAGCCTGGTGCGTGAAGTCAGCCAGGACCGCCCCTTCCTCGGCATCTGCGTCGGCATGCAGGCGCTGCTCGAGCACAGCGAGGAGAACGAAGGCGTCGAC
Source organism: Pseudomonas sp. NBRC 111143 (assembly GCF_001320965.1). NCBI lineage: Bacteria > Pseudomonadati > Pseudomonadota > Gammaproteobacteria > Pseudomonadales > Pseudomonadaceae > Pseudomonas > Pseudomonas sp. NBRC 111143. The sequence goes on from NZ_BCBT01000006.1 coordinate 139,464, forward strand.
TGCATCGGCCTGTTCCCCGGCCAGGTGCGCTTCTTCGGCAAGGGCCTGGAGGAAGACGGCGAGCACCTGAAGGTGCCGCACATGGGCTGGAACGAAGTCAGCCAGTGCATCGACCACCCGCTGTGGCACGACATCCCGGACCGCGCGCGTTTCTATTTCGTGCACAGCTACTACATCAATGCCGGCAAGCCGGGCCAGGTGGTCGGTCGCGGCCACTATGGCGTCGACTTCGCCGCTGCGCTGGCCGACGGCTCGCGCTTCGCCGTGCAATTCCACCCGGAAAAGAGCCACACGCACGGCCTGCAACTGCTGCAGAACTTCGTCGCCTGGGACGGGCGCTGGTAAATGAGCAGGTCGAAGACCAAGGCCCCGGTCATTACCCTGGCCCCCGAGCAGGAGCGCGAGGCACTCGATGTGCTCAAGCGCTTCCTTGAAGACCGCTTCGAGCTGACGCTCGGTTCGTTCGAGGTGGCCGAGGTCCTCGAGTTGTTCAGCAAGGAAATTGCACCCCATTACTACAACAGGGCGATTGCCGATGTTCAACTGCACCTCAAGGAGCGGTTCGAGAGCATCGAAAGCGACTTGTGGGCGCTCGAGAAGCCCTGAACTCCACCGATTAGAACAGGTTTCCAAGATGCTGATTATCCCCGCTATCGATCTGAAGGACGGTGCCTGCGTGCGCCTGCGCCAGGGCCGCATGGAAGACTCGACGGTATTCTCCCACGACCCGGTGAGCATGGCCGCCAAGTGGGTCGAAGGTGGCTGCCGCCGCCTGCACCTGGTCGACCTAAACGGCGCCTTCGAGGGCCAGCCGGTCAACGGCGAAGTGGTCACTGCCATCGCCAAGCGCTACCCGACACTGCCGATCCAGATCGGCGGCGGCATCCGTTCGCTGGAAACCATCGAGCACTACGTCAAGGCCGGCGTCAGCTACGTGATCATCGGCACCAAGGCGGTCAAGCAGCCTGAGTTCGTCGCCGAGGCGTGCAAGGCGTTCCCGGGCAAGGTCATCGTCGGCCTGGACGCGAAGGACGGTTTCGTCGCCACCGACGGCTGGGCGGAAGTCAGCTCGGTGCAGGTCATTGACCTGGCCAAGCGTTTCGAGGCCGATGGCGTCTCGGCGATCGTCTACACCGACATCGCCAAGGACGGCATGATGCAGGGCTGCAACGTGCCCTTCACCAAGGCCCTGGCCGAAGCCACCTCGATCCCGGTGATCGCCTCGGGCGGCATCCACAACCTGGGTGACATCAAGGCCCTGCTGGACGCCAAGACCCCAGGCATCATCGGCGCCATTACCGGGCGTGCCATCTACGAAGGCACCCTCGATGTCGCCGAGGCCCAGGCCTTCTGCGACAACTACCAAGGCTGAGGACTGAACGATGGCACTGGCCAAGCGCATCATCCCTTGCCTGGACGTGGACAACGGCCGGGTGGTCAAGGGCGTCAAGTTCGAGAACATCCGTGATGCGGGTGATCCGGTGGAAATCGCCCGTCGCTACAACGAGCAGGGCGCCGACGAGATCACCTTCCTGGACATCACCGCCAGTGTCGATGGCCGTGATACCACCTTGCATACCGTCGAGCGCATGGCCAGCCAGGTGTTCATCCCGCTGACCGTCGGGGGTGGCGTGCGTACCGTGCAGGACATCCGCAACCTGCTCAACGCTGGTGCCGACAAGGTTTCGATCAACACCGCCGCAGTGTTCAACCCTGAGTTCGTTGGCGAAGCTGCCGACCGTTTCGGTTCGCAGTGCATTGTCGTGGCCATCGACGCCAAGAAGGTTTCTGGCCCAGGCGAAACGCCGCGCTGGGAGATCTTCACCCATGGCGGGCGCAAGCCCACCGGTCTGGATGCGGTGGAGTGGGCGAAGAAGATGGAAGGGCTGGGCGCCGGTGAGATCCTGCTGACCAGCATGGACCAGGACGGCATGAAGAACGGCTTCGACCTTGGCGTGACCCGTGCCATCAGCGATGCGCTGGGGATTCCGGTGATCGCCTCCGGTGGTGTGGGCAACCTGCAGCATCTGGCCGATGGGATTCTGGAAGGGCATGCCAGCGCGGTGCTGGCGGCGAGCATCTTCCACTTCGGCGAGTACACGGTGCCCGAGGCCAAGGCCTACATGGCTTCGCGCGGGATCGTCGTACGCTGAATCAGTGATTGGGGCTGCTTTGCAGCCTTCGCGGGCAAGTCGCAGCGGCGAACCGCCGCTCCCACAGGTTGTGTAAATCCTGTGGGAGCGGGCTTGCCCGCGAAGGGCCGCGACGCGGCCCCAATTGCTTCAACCGTGATTCTTGCCGAGCAATGCGTGATACAGCTCGCTGTCGCCCAGAATCCCGACCACCTTGTCGTTCTCCTGCAGCACCAGCTTGTTGCCGGTCTGATAACGAATCTGCAGTGCCTCGCGCATGCCGATGTCGGCGTGCACCAGCGTTGGCAGGCGACCCAGGCTTTCCACATCCTGCCCTGGCACCCAATTCTGCAGGTCCAACCCGTTCTGCCCCTGGCGCGCGCGCTTGATCGAGCCGCCCTCGCCCAGGTCCAGCCATGAATCACCACCCGGATCCAGGCACACCGAACCGTTGATCCGCTTGCAGTTGTCCAGGCTGCGCATCAGGCTGCGCCCGCACAGGACATTGAGCGGGTTGGTGTGGGCGACGAAGGTGCGCACGTATTCGTCGGCCGGGTTCAGCACGATCTCTTCCGGCTTGCTGTACTGGATGATCCGGCCGTCCTTCATGATCGCGATGCGGCTACCCAGCTTGAGCGCCTCGTCCAGGTCGTGGCTGACGAAGACGATGGTCTTGCTCAGTTTGCGCTGCAGTTCCAGCAGCTCGTCCTGCAGGCCCTGGCGGATCAGCGGGTCGAGTGCGGAGAAGGGTTCGTCCATCAGCAGGATGTCGGCGTCCATCGCCAGTGCGCGGGCCAGGCCCACACGCTGCTGCATGCCCCCGGACAGTTCGTCCGGCTTCTTGTTGCGCCACTGGGTCAGGCCCACCAGCTCGAGTTTTTCATCGACCAGCTTGCGCCGCTCCTTCTCGGGGCGACCCTGCATTTCCAGGCCGAAGCTGATGTTCTCGCGCACGGTCAGCCAGGGCATCAGGGCGAATTTCTGGAACACCATGGCAATGCGCTTGGTGCGCATCATCTTCAGCTCCGCCGGGGTGCAGTGGGCGATGTCGATGTGCTTGCCTTCGTGCTCGACGAACAGCTTGCCGCGGCTGACGGTGTTCAGACCGTTGATGCAGCGCAGCAGGCTCGATTTGCCCGAGCCCGACAGGCCCATCAGCACGCAGATTTCGCCTTTCTCGATATCCAGGTTGGCCTTTTCGACGCCGACCACCAGCCCGGTCTGCTTGAGGATCTGCTCGCGGGTCTTGCCCTCGTCGAGCAGCGACAGCGCTTCGCGCGGCTTGCTGGAGAAGATGACGTCGACATCTTCGAAGCGAATGATGCTCATGCTTCACTCCTTGCCGGCAGTTCCGGTTGCTTGCAGATACGGTCGAGCATGATCGCCAGCAGCACGATCGCAAGGCCCGCTTCGAAGCCGAGCGAGATGTCGGCGGTGTTGAGAGCGTTGACCACCGGCTTGCCCAGGCCATCGGCACCTACGAGGGCGGCGATCACCACCATCGACAGCGACAGCATGATGCACTGGGTCACGCCGGCAGCGATGCTCGGCATGGCGTGCGGCAGTTCGATACGGGTCAGCAGTTGGCGACGCGAGCAGCCGAAGGCCTTGCCGGCGTCCATCAACTCCTGCGGTACGTCGCAGATGCCCAGGTAGGTGAGGCGAATGGGTGCCGCGATGGCGAACACCACGGTGGAAATCAGCCCCGGTACTACTCCCAGGCCGAACAGGGTGAGGGTCGGGATCAGGTAGACGAAGGTGGGTACGGTCTGCATCAGGTCGAGTACCGGACGCATGGCGGTATAGAACATCGGCTTGTGCGCGGCAATGATGCCCAGCGGCACGCCGATGGCTACGCAGACCACCGTGGCGAAGCTCACTTGCGCCAGGGTTTCCATGGTTTCCTGCCAGTAACCGAGGTTGAGGATCAACAGGAACGACAGGGCGACGAAGACGGTCAGCGCCCACTTGCGCTGGATCAGGTGCGCGAGGGCGGCGAACAGGGCGATGAGGACGAAGGGGTTGAACCAGGTCAGGGCGCTGGTGACGCCATGGATCATGAACTCCAGGCCTTGGGCGATAGCGTCGAAGTAGTTGGCGCCGTTCTGGGTCAACCATTCGACAAATGAGGCGATGTACTGCCCCAGAGGTATTTTCTGATCGATAAGCATGATAGCGAGCTTCCACCTGCAATGATTGGAATCAGTCCGGGGTGGGCACGGTCCCACCCCGAGGTAGTGCCTAGGCTCTATACGAAAAGCCTTGATACTCGGTGATGCTGCGTTGAAAACAGCCTCGGAATGCTCATTTACAGCCCGTAAACTCCGCTTCCTCGGCCGTTTTCGCCTTGCCTGACCTTCGTCTCAAGACTTTTCATACAGAGCCGACAGCTACTGCGTCAACTTGGCCTTGGCTGCCTCCAGGCCTGGTTTGCCATCCACGGTGGTGACGCCGGCCAGCCAGGTATCCAGCTTGCCAGGGTTGTCCTTGAGCCACTTCTTGGCGGCCGCCTCGGGCTTCATCTTGTCGTCCAGGACATAGCCCATCATGGTGCTTTCATCCTTGAGCTCGAACACCAGGTTCTTCAGCAGCTGGCCGACGTTGCTGCATTCCTGCGCATAACCCTTGCGGGTGTTGGTCAGTACGGTGGCCTTGCCGAATTCTGGACCGAAGAACTCATCACCCCCGGTCAGGTACTGCATCTTGAAGCGGGTATTCATCGGGTGCGGTTCCCAGCCCAGGAACACTATGGCCTCACCGCGCTTCTGGGCTCGATCGACCTGCGACAGCATGCCGGCCTCGCTCGACTGCACGATCTTGAAGCCGGCGTCCTTCAGGCCGAAGGCGTTCTTGTCGATCATGCTCTGGATGGTGCGGTTGCCATCGTTGCCCGGTTCGATGCCGTAGATCTTGCCGTCGAGTTCCTTCTTGAACTTGGGAATATCGCTGAAATCCTTCAGACCCTTGTCATACAGAGCCTGGGGCACTGCCAGGGTGTACTTGGCGTTTTCCAGGTTGGCGCGGACCGTCTCGACGGTGCCAGCGTCGCGGTACTGCTTGATGTCGTTTTCCATGGTCGGCATCCAGTTGCCGAGGAACACGTCGAGGTCCTTGCCGGTGGCCAGCGACTTGTAGGTCACCGGCACCGAGATCATGGTGGTGTGGGTCTTGTAGCCCAGCGCTTCGAGGACAACGCTGGTGGTCGCCGTGGTCACGGTGATGTCGGTCCAGCCGACATCGGAGAAGCGGACCGTCTGACACTGTTCGGGTTCGGCGGCTTGGGCGAACACGGGTGCTGCGAGCAACGCAACCAACAACAGCGAGGGTGAACCTTTCATGGGTGGACTCCTGTGATTTTTTCTTCGGGTTCGCGTAATCGTCGTCGCTTTCTGGGGCGTCGATCGATCTGGCCTGCAGAGGGCAGGTTGCGTGGCCGTGCAATACGAGTCGCTTTCGATAATCCCCCAGCGTTCGGCAATCGCCTACTGGTGGAGTCGTAACCAGTGCAGGACAGGTCGCATCCAGTACGGGCAATGTCGCTTACGGATTTTTCCCCGCCCCGGCCCGTGTCTTTGCGTCACCCGTTCGCCTGAAAGCGGCGCAATGATGGCTTTCGCAACAGGGCGCTGCCGGACAAAAGTACGTCGGTTGCAGACGGCGAGGGGAGGGGTAAAAGCCCGATGATGCGTGCATTCGCGGCAACTCGCCGCTATCAGCCTAGCAGCTGGCTGCGCCGCCACATGGCGCGCAGAGACAAGCCCATCAAGAGGTGATTCGACAATGGCCATCAGCGTGTTCGACCTGTTCAAGATCGGCGTCGGGCCTTCCAGCTCGCATACCGTCGGCCCCATGCGCGCCGCAGCGCTGTTCGTCCAGGGCCTGCGCGAACGCGGCGATCTGGAGCGGGTTCGGCGCATCGAGGTACGGTTGTACGGCTCGTTGTCGGCCACCGGCATCGGTCACGGCACTGACAACGCCACGATCATGGGGCTGATGGGTGAGTGGCCCGACGCAATCGACCCCACGCAGATCACCCCGCGTATCGCCGACTTGCGTGAAACCAACACCTTGCAGCTCGACAGCCGCCTGCCCATCGAATTCATCTGGGCCCGCGACATGCTGTTGCTCGACGAGAACCTGCCCTACCACCCCAACGCCATGACCCTGGTGGCCGAAGGTGCCGAGGGCGAGCTGCATCGCGACACTTACTACTCGGTGGGGGGCGGCTTCGTGGTCGATGCGGCGCAGGCCGCGAGCGGTGTACTGGACGCCGACCAGACGGTGTTGCCCTACGATTTCAACAGCGCCGCCGAACTGCTGCGCCTGTGCAAGCAAAACGACATGCGCGTGTCGCAATTGATGATGGAGAACGAGAAGGTCTGGCGCAGCGAAGCCGAGATTCGCGCCGGTCTGCTCAAGCTCTGGGGGGCCATGCAGGAATGCGTGAACAACGGCCTCAAGCACGAAGGCATCTTGCCCGGCGGGCTCAATGTACGGCGCCGCGCAGCCAAGCTGCACCGCAGCCTGCAGGAGATCGGCAAGCCGAATGTGATCGGCTCGACCATGAGTGCCATGGAGTGGGTGAACCTGTTCGCCCTGGCCGTCAACGAAGAAAACGCCGCGGGTGGGCGCATGGTCACCGCGCCTACCAACGGCGCGGCCGGCATCATCCCGGCGGTGTTGCACTACTACATGCGCTTCTCCGACGCGGTGGACGAGTCCAACGTGGTGGAGTTCATCCTGGGTGCAGCGGCGGTGGGCATCCTTTGCAAGAAGAACGCTTCGATCTCCGGGGCCGAAGTGGGCTGCCAGGGCGAGGTCGGTTCGGCTTGCGCCATGGCTGCAGCGGGTCTGGCCGAAGTGCTGGGGGCTACCCCGGCACAACTGGAGAACGCTGCTGAAATCGCCCTGGAGCACAACCTCGGGCTGACCTGCGACCCGGTCGGTGGGCTGGTCCAGGTGCCTTGCATCGAACGTAACGCCATCGCTGCCGTAAAGGCGATCAACGCCGTGCAGATGGCCCTGCGTGGCGACGGCGAACACTTCATCTCCCTCGACCAGGTGATCCGCACCATGCGCGACACCGGTGCCGACATGCACGACAAGTACAAGGAGACCTCCCGCGGCGGGTTGGCAGTCAGCGTCATCGAATGCTGATGCGCTGATCTGGCCCTCTTGCGGCGGTTGTGCTGCTTTATTGTGCAACAGCCGGTGCCGACCGGCTGTCGGCTGTCGCGACCAGTGGTGTCATTGTCGGTGACACTTATGAATGTCGCTTCTGGGCAGCCTTCCCACAAGTGCTACCGAACTGCTCAGCCGTTACACGCAGAGGCGCTGGCACGCCGGTTTGCGGTGTTCACCCAGCGCCCCTTGAAAGGCCCTACAACTCGCACGGCAACGTCGTTTTTGGGTTTTTTTGGATAGCCGTTCAATTTCAGGCACGGCGATTGCGTTGAGATTGGCAAAGCCCCTGCATACGAATCGGGGCCATGACAAGAAACGGTGCCCGCCTGAGGCACACCCTGCATTGTGTGAGGAGAAACCGCGATGACGTCGTACACCTCCGGGAACCCAACCCAGAACCGCACAGCTCCCCAGTCCATCGGCTTTCTCCTGCTGGACAACTTCACCCTGATCTCGCTTGCCTCGGCCGTCGAGCCGCTGCGCATGGCCAACCAGCTGTCGGGGCGCGAGCTGTACCGCTGGCATACGCTGACCGTCGATGGCGGCCAGGTCTGGGCCAGCGATGGCTTGCAGATCACTCCGGACGCCGCGATGCACAGCGCACCGCCGGTGGACACCGTGATCGTCTGCGGTGGCGTCGGTATCCAGCGCACCGTGACCCGTGAACACGTCACCTGGCTGCAGGCCCAGGCGCGCCAGTCGCGCAGGCTTGGCGCGGTGTGCACTGGCAGCTGGGCATTGGCTTGTGCGGGCCTGCTCGACGGCTTCGACTGCAGCGTGCATTGGGAGTGTCTGGCGGCGATGCAGGAGGCCTTCCCACGGGTCAACATGAGCACGCGCCTGTTCACCCTCGACCGCAACCGCTTCACCAGCTCCGGCGGCACTGCGCCGCTTGACATGATGCTGCACCTGATCAGCCGCGATCATGGCCGTGAGCTGTCGGCGGCCATCTCCGAGATGTTCGTCTACGAGCGCATCCGCAACGAGCAGGACCACCAGCGCGTGCCGCTCAAGCACATGCTCGGCACCAACCAGCCGAAGCTTCAGGAAATCGTCGCGCTGATGGAGGCCAACCTCGAAGAGCCGATCGACCTGGACGAGCTGGCGGTGTACGTCAACGTGTCGCGGCGTCAGCTCGAGCGCCTGTTCCAGAAGTACCTGCACTGCTCGCCGTCGCGTTACTACCTCAAGCTGCGGCTGATCCGGGCACGGCAGTTGCTCAAGCAGACGCCGATGTCGATCATCGAGGTGGCGTCGGTGTGCGGGTTCGTCTCCACGCCGCACTTCTCCAAGTGCTACCGCGAATACTTCGGCATTCCGCCGCGTGACGAGCGTGTAGGTTCCAATACCGCGCAGCAGGTGGCGATGATGCCGATCCCGCAGGCCATGGCGCTGTCACCGCACAGCGGGCCGATGGCGGCCCTGAGCCAGGCGCGTAACGAGTCGACCTTTGCCAGTGTGAGGCTCTGAGACGGCGTCGCCTTCTTCGCGGGTAAATCGGAGCGCCGAACCGCCGCTCCCACAGGGATCGCGTGACCCTGTGGGAGTAACTGTCTTGCTCAAAATCTGAAGGCCAGCCCAATCCCTGTGGGAGCGGGCTTGCCCGCGAAGAATTCAGTGAAGATCCAGAATCAGGCGCGCTGACTGAACTGCGCCAACGCCGGCAACAGCTGCTTGTCGATCGCCTGACGTACCGCCGGGAGGATGGTCGCGCTGCCGGTGTACATCTGTTCCACCATTCCCTTCAACGCCCGGGCATTGGGCTCGGTCAGCCCGCGCACCACCACTTCGCACGCCTGCTCGGCGCTTGCCCCGGCCGGAATGTCGAACCCGCGTGCGCGCAGGTGGCCCAGCAGGTCGTCCTGGTCGATCAAATCCGCATGCATCATCGTTGTAGTCCTTGTCTGGTGCCGTGATTTACGACTGATTCTGTGACCAGTACGACAACCTCGCAAGGGCAGAACGTCGCGATGGCCGCTTTGGCTAAGAACAGGTCGTTCCCGGCTAAATCAGGCAGAAGGGAAGTGAGCACACTGGAGTCATTCACGGCACCGAGGGTTTGGTCACCCTCATTCACGCACAGTGGATGTTGCTCGCTCTCGACCCCGGACGCTCACGGCTTCCGGGGTTTTTTTTGGCTGTCTGTGGGAGCGGGCTCGCCCGCGAAGAAGACAGCGCGCTGTCTTGCCCCGGCCGGGCCGAGGGTCGCGGGCGGCCTCGGGAGAGGCTTCAGGTTCGTGCAGGCAAACCGATCACCCGGCCCACGAACTCGGCAGGTGCCTGGTCACGCTGCTCATCCACCAGCCCTTGCAGCAACGCGGCACTGTGCTCGCTGAACGGCGCCGACTTCGGCCCTGCCAGGTCCACGTGCAGCAGCATCTGCTCGCTGGCCGACAGGGCTTCGTCGAAGCCTGCGCGGTGCAGCGTGTGGTACAGGTGCAAGCGCTTCTTGTCGAAGCCGATGATCTGCGTCTGCACCCAGACCTCGGTGCCGAGCTTCACCTCGTGCAGATAGTTGATGTGCGCCTCCAGGGTGAACAGCGAGTTGCCGCTCTGACCGCGGCTGTCGGCGTCCAGACCGATGCGCTCCATCAGCGCATCGGTGGCGTAGCTGAAGATCAGCAGGTAGAAGGCATCGCGCAGGTGCCCGTTGTAATCGACCCAGTCTTGCTGAACCGGGGTGCGGTAGGTGATCAGTGCGGGCATCGCAGTCTCCTCAGTCGCCAAAGGCCATGCCGTGCTTGGCCTTGCTGTTCTTCACCGCGTCCAGCACCGCCAGCAGGGTATCGTCACGATAGCGCTCCAGCGCCGCGATGCTGCGTTCGCCCAGTTGTTCGGAAGTGCCGTCGACCACGTCGTCGATCAGCTTGTCGGTCAGCTCTGGCGCTGGCAGGTAGGTCCAGGGCAGCTTCAACGCCGGGCCGAACTGCGACATGAAGTGGCGCATGCCCGCATCGCCACCGGCCAGCGTGTAGGTGAGGAAGGTGCCCATGAACGACCAGCGCAGACCCGCGCCAAAGCGAATCGCATCGTCGATCTCGCCAGTGCTGGCCACCCCGTCGTTGACCAGGTGCAGAGCCTCGCGCCATAGCGCTTCGAGCAGACGGTCGGCGATGAAGCCCGGGACCTCCTTGCGCACATGCAGCGGGCGCATGCCCAGCGCGGTGTAGATGGTTTTCGCTGCCTCGATGGCTTCAGGCGCGGTGTGCTTGCCGCCGACGATCTCCACCAACGGCAACAGGTACACCGGGTTGAACGGGTGGCCGACCACGCAGCGCTCGGGGTGGGTGGCCGACTCGTAGAACTCGCTGGGCAACAGGCCTGAGGTGCTGGAGCCGATGATCGCATCGGGCTTGGCCGCGGCGCTGATCTTGGCATGCAGGTCGAGCTTGAGATCCAGGCGCTCGGGGGCGCTTTCCTGGATGAAATCGGCGTCGCGTACGCATTCCTCGATGGTGGCGACGAACTTCAGCCGCTCTTGTGCGGCGCCCGGCGCCAGACCTTGTTTTTCCAGGGCCGGCCAGGCGTTGGCGATACGTTTGCGCAGGGCCTGCTCGGCGCCGGGTGCCGGGTCCCAGGCGATCACGTCCAGGCCATGGGCCAGGGCGCGGGCGACCCAGCCGCTGCCGATCACGCCGCTACCGAGTGCGGCGAAAGTCTTGATGTTGGTGATGAAAGGCATATCAGTCTCTCTATGTGCTTGAGGTTGGCGCGGGCCTTGTAGGAGCGGGCTTGCCCGCGAACACCGGCGAAGCCGGTGCCATGCATCGCGCCGTATTTTTCGCGGGCAAGCCCGCTCCCACAGGGATTGCGGCGGGGCTGTTTTATCCGCGACGCTTGAGATTCATTTTTTCGCGCCCTTCGGCCGGGGTCAGCACGCGGCCACCGAGGCGCGAGATGATCTCCACCGCGCGCTCGACCAGTTGACCGTTGCTGGCCAGCACGCCACGGTCGAGGTAGAGGTTGTCTTCCAGGCCCACGCGCACGTTGCCGCCCAGCAGCACCGCCTGTGCGGCCATCGGCATCTGCATGCGGCCGATGCCGAAGCCTGCCCAGGTGACGTTGGCCGGCAGGTTGTCGACCATGGCCTTCATGGTGGTGGTATCGGCAGGCGCACCCCATGGGATGCCCAGGCACAGCTGGAACAGCGGGTCTTCGAGCAGGCCTTCCTTGATCATCTGCTTGGCGAACCACAAGTGGCCGGTATCGAAGATTTCCAGCTCCGCCTTCACGCCAAGCTCGGTGATGCGCTTGGCACCCGCGCGCAGTTGCGCCGGGGTGGAAACATAGATCGAGTTGCCGTCGCCAAAGTTGAGCGTGCCGCAGTCCAGGGTGCAGATTTCCGGCAGCAGCGCCTCGACGTGGGCCAGGCGCTCCAGCGGGCCGATCAGGTCGGTGCCAGCGCCGAAGTCCATCGGTGCCTCGCCCGGGCCGATCTCCAGGTCGCCGCCCATGCCGGCAGTCAGGTTGACGATCACGTCCACGTCAGACTCGCGGATACGCTCCATCACTTCGCGGTACAGCGCGACGTCGCGGCTGAAGCGACCAGTCTGTGGGTCACGGACGTGGCAGTGGACCACGGTAGCGCCGGCCTTGGCGGCCTCGACGGCGGCTTCGGCGATCTGCTTGGGGGTGACCGGGACCAGGTGGCTCTTGGCAACGGTGTCGCCGGCTCCGGTCAGGGCACAGGTGATGATGACGTCGTGGTTCATGGGGTAAATCCTTCAGGCTTGTCTGTTCTGTGAGTTCGGTGTTGGGCTTTTCGCGGGCAGCCCGCTCCTACATGCTCATGGCATGCGCATAACCTGCAGGAGCGGGATTGCCCGCGAAGAGGCCGGATCAGTTGGCGGTGAGCTTGAGGTTGTCAGCTGCCGGCTTGCCGTCGAAGGTGGTCACGCCTTCAAGCCAGCGGGCCTTGTCTTGCGGGTGGTCCTTGAGCCACTGGCGTGCCGACTCCAGCGGGTCCTTGTGATCGAGCAGCGGCTGCATCATGCGGCTCTCGTCCTCGGCGCTGAATTTCAGGTTGGCCAGCAGGCGGTTGGCGTTGGGGCAGCGTTCGGCGTAGTCGGGCGCGGTGACGGTCCACACCGTGGCACGGCCTTCGTCCGGGCCCAGGGCGTCCTGGCTGTCGCCCAGGTAGACCATGTCGATGTTCACGTTCATCGGGTGCGGCGCCCAGCCGAAGAACACCACGGCTTCATTGCGGCGCACGGCGCGATCGACGGCGGCGAGCATGCCGGCCTCGCTCGACTCGACCAGTTGGAACTTGCCCAGGTCGAACTTGTTGCTGGCGATCATCGCCTTGATCTGGGTGTTGGCGCCCGAACCTGGCTCGATGCCGTAGATCTTGCCGCCCAGCTCCTTCTCGAACTTGTGGATGTCGGCAAAGCTCTTCAGGCCCTTGTCGGCCAGGTACTTGGGTACTGCGAGCGTGGCGCGGGCGTCTTCCAGGCTAGGCTGGTCGAGGACCTTGACCTGCTTGGCATCGACGAACGGGGTGATGGTCTGGGTCATGATCGGGTTCCAGTACCCGAGGAACATGTCCAGGCGCTTGTCGCGGATGCCCGCGAAGATGATCTGTTGCGAGGCGCTGGTCTGTTTGGTCTGGTAGCCCAGGCCGTCGAGCAGGACCTGGGCCATGGCGCTGGTGGCGATGACGTCGGTCCAGTTGACCACACCGAGGCGCACGTTCTTGCAGGCGGCGGGCTCGGCGGCGAACAGCGGGGTGACCACGGTGGTGCTGAGAGCGAGGGACAACAGGCTGCGGCGGATAAAGCGATGCATGGTGGCTCTCCATCGGCAGTGCGTATTGTTATGGGATCCGGCCTCTGCGGGCCGTGGGAAAAAAGTTACGCCCATGGCACAGTGGGCAATCGCACGCTGGCGACCAAGAGTTGCACTGCAGCGACCACCCACTTCCCAGGAGTAAGCGATGCCGGAAACGATCCAGTTTCTTCTCTTGCCGGGGTTTTCTGCGTTGGGCTTCATCAGTGCGGTGGAGCCCTTGCGGGTGGCCAATCGCTTTCGGGGAGCGCTGTATCGCTGGCAGGTGCTGAGCCTGGACGGCGGCCCGGTGCAGGCCAGCAACGGCATGTCGGTCAATGCCGACCAGGCGCTGTCTGACAGAGAGCGGGGAGGGATGCTGCTGGTTGTCGCCGGCTTCGAGCCGCTGGCCTGCTACGGCCCGGTGCTGCAACAGGCGCTGCGGCGCGTAGAGCATGATGGCGGCACGCTCGGCGGTATCGATACCGGTGCGCTGGTGCTGGCCGAAGCGGGCCTGCTCGATGGCTATCGCGCGACCTTGCATTGGGAGGCGCTGGAAGCGTTCAAGGAGCGTTATCCGCGCCTGCAGGCGACCCAGGAGCTGTTCGAGATCGACCGTCGACGGATCACCTGCGCCGGGGGGACCGCCTCCATCGACCTGATGCTCGACCTGATCGCCCAGGCCCACGGCAGCGAACTGGCGATCCAGGTATCGGAGCAGTTCGTGGTCAGCCGCATACGGCCGCGCCAGGATCACCAGCGCATGGAGATCGCCACGCGCTACGGCATTCGCAACAAGAAGCTGGTGAAGGTGATCGGCGAAATGGAGCGCAACACCGAGCAGCCGCTCAACACCCAGGTACTGGCCGATGCCGTGCAGGTGACCCGTCGCCAGTTGGAGCGCCTGTTTCGCCTGCACCTGGACGACACGCCCAGTGGTTTCTACCTGCGGCTGAGGCTGGACAAGGCTCGGCAACTGCTGCGCCAGACCGATATGAGCGTGCTTGAAGTGGGCGTAGCGTGCGGGTTCGAGTCGGCGTCGTATTTCACCCGCTGTTATCGGGCGCGGTTCGAGCGCTGCCCGCGGGAGGACAGGTTGGCCAGGGCGGTGTGATGGGGTCAGCGCTGGCCCTTTCGCGAGTTTGCCCGCGAAAGGGCCATTAGAGTCACTGCTGCCCCACCGACTGCAGATACTCCGAGCGCTCGTCGCTACGCTGCGCCACGCAGGTATTCCACGCCGCTTCAAAGGCCTTGCTGCCAGGTTTCTCGGCATAGGTCTCGACCTTGCAGTCGGCATCGCGCAACTGGGTCCAGAGCTTCTCGGCCGCCTCCATGCGTCCGCTGAGCGCAACGGCCTTGTCGTTTTCATCCGCGTACTGGTCACGGATGCGCTGGATCAGGTCGTCGTAGGCGGCCTTCAGTTCGCGTTCGGCGGTCTGCTTGTTGTACGCCGCGCACGCATAGGTCTGCTGGTCGGTCTCGACGTTGTCGCAGGGCGTGCTTTCTTCTTCGGCGGCCTGGGCGCCCAGCGCCACGAACAGCAGTACCAGCCATGCCTTTGATTTCATCCGTTTTCTCCTGAACAGGCTGACGAATCGTCGAGATTCTCGCTCAGCCTAGAGCCGGGTGGTAGAGGGCAGGGAAAATGTTCATGAACGGTTCTTGTCGAGACTTGCTCTCATTGCCAAGCGGCGTGCCAGAGCATGCCATGTCGCTCATTGACGCTTTCGGCAAACCCCCTGTCGTTTTTGCATCGGGGCGACAAGGGCCGCAGGCATATGCTGGCCCCAAAGCGCCGGCACACGATTCGGCGTCGCCCAACTCGACAAAAGGGGACAGCCTGATGAGCCCAGCCGAATTACACGCCGACAGCATCGTCATCGATGGCCTGATCATCGCCAAGTGGAACCGCGAGCTGTTCGAAGACATGCGTAAAGGCGGGCTGACCGCAGCCAACTGCACCGTGTCGGTCTGGGAAGGTTTCAAAGCCACGGTCGACCAGATCGCCGCCAGCCAGAAGCTGATCCGCGAGAACAGCGACCTGGTGATGCCGGTGCGTACCACTGCCGACATCCGCAAGGCCAAGGAGCTGGGCAAGACCGGCATCCTTTTCGGCTTCCAGAACGCCCATGCGTTCGAAGACCAGATTGCCTACGTCGACGTGTTCAAGCAGCTGGGCGTGGGCATCGTGCAGATGTGCTACAACACCCAGAACCTGGTCGGTACCGGTTGCTACGAGCGTGATGGCGGTCTGTCGGGCTTCGGCCGCGAGATCGTCGCCGAGATGAACCGTGTCGGCATCATGTGCGACCTCTCGCATGTGGGCTCCAAGACTTCCGAGGAAGTCATCCTCGAATCGAAAAAGCCGGTCTGCTACTCCCACTGCCTGCCGTCGGGCCTTAAAGAACACCCGCGCAACAAGTCCGATGAAGAGCTGAAGTTCATCGCCGACCATGGCGGCTTCGTCGGCGTGACCATGTTCGCGCCGTTCCTGGCCAAGGGCATCGACTCGACCATCGACGACTACGCCGAGGCCATCGAGTACACCATGAACATCGTTGGTGAAGACGCCATCGGTATCGGCACCGACTTCACCCAGGGCCATGGCCAGGACTTCTTCGAGTACCTGACCCACGACAAGGGCTACGCACGTCGCCTGACCAACTTCGGCAAGATCATCAACCCGCTGGGCATCCGCACCGTGGGCGAATTCCCCAACCTCACCGAAACCCTGCTCAAGCGCGGCCATTCCGAGCGCGTGGTACGCAAGATCATGGGCGAGAACTGGGTGAATGTCCTCAAGGATGTGTGGGGCGAATAAAGCCGCACTCCGAGCCTGAAAGCCCCTGCCAGCAACGCCGGGGCATCCAAACAAAAAATTTTATGGAGTTGAGTTTCCATGGCCAAGATCGCCCCGCAATTGCCAATCGAAGTCGACAGCGAGACCGGTGTCTGGACGTCCGATGCCCTGCCGATGCTGTATGTACCGCGGCATTTCTTCGTCAACAACCACATCGGCATCGAGGAGGTGCTGGGCGCCGACGCCTATGCCGAGATCCTCTACAAGGCCGGCTACAAATCCGCCTGGCACTGGTGCGAAAAAGAGGCCGAGTGCCATGGCCTGGAAGGCGTGGCGGTGTTCGAGCACTACATGAAGCGCCTGAGCCAGCGTGGCTGGGGCCTGTTCGAGATCCAGGACATCGACCTCGACAAAGGCACATGCAGCGTCAAGCTCAAGCACTCTGCGTTCGTCTACGTGTATGGCAAATGCGGCCGCAAGGTCGACTACATGTTCACCGGCTGGTTCGCCGGTGCCATGGACCAGATCCTCGCTGCCCGTGGCAGCTCGATCCGCACTGTGGCGGAGCAGGTCTATGGCGGTTCTGAAGAAGGTCACGAAGATGGCCTGTTCGTTACAAAGCCGTTGTAAGCCGGAGAGAGCGTCATGGCATTCGAAGCAATGTTCCAGCCGATCCAGATCGGCAAGCTGACCATCCGCAACCGGGTGCTCAGCACCGCGCACGCCGAGGTCTACGCCACCGACGGCGGCATGACCACCGAGCGCTACGTGAAGTACTACGAAGAGAAGGCCAAGGGCGGCATCGGCCTGGCCATCTGTGGCGGCTCGTCGGTGGTGGCCATCGACAGCCCGCAGCAATGGTGGGCCTCGGTGAACCTTTCCACCGACCGCATCATTCCGCACTTCCAGAACTTGGCCGACGCCATGCACAAGCATGGCGCCAAGATCATGATCCAGATTACCCACATGGGCCGTCGCTCACGCTGGGACGGTTTCCACTGGCCCACGCTGATGTCGCCGTCCGGCATCCGCGAGCCGGTGCACCGCGCCACCTGCAAGACCATCGAGGTGGAGGAGATCTGGCGGGTGATCGGCAACTACGCCCAGGCCGCGCGCCGGGCGAAGGAAGGCGGACTGGATGGCGTGGAGCTGTCGGCGGTGCACCAGCACATGATCGACCAGTTCTGGAGCCCGCGGGTCAACAAGCGTACCGACGAGTGGGGCGGCAGCTTCGAAGGCCGCATGAAGTTCGGCCTGGAAGTGCTCAAGGCGGTACGCGCCGAGGTCGGTGACGACTTCTGCGTGGGCATGCGTATCTGCGGTGACGAATTCCACCCAGATGGCCTGAGCCACGAGGACATGAAGCAGATCGCCGCGTACTACGACGCCACCGGCATGATCGACTTCATCGGCGTGGTCGGTTCGGGTTGCGACACCCACAACACCCTGGCCAACGTCATCCCCAACATGAGCTACCCGCCGGAGCCGTTCCTGCACCTGGCGGCCGGCATCAAGGAAGTGGTCAAGGTCCCGGTGCTGCACGCGCAGAACATCAAGGACCCGAACCAGGCCACGCGTATTCTCGAAGGCGGCTACGTCGACATGGTCGGCATGACCCGTGCGCACATGGCCGACCCGCACCTGATCGCCAAGATCAAGATGGGCCAGATCGACCAGATCAAGCAGTGCGTCGGTGCCAACTACTGCATCGACCGTCAGTACCAGGGCCTGGACGTGTTGTGCATCCAGAACGCCGCGACGTCCCGTGAATACATGGGCGTGCCGCACATCATCGAGAAGTCCACCGGGCCGAAACGCAAGGTGGTGGTGGTCGGCGCCGGCCCCGCCGGCATGGAGGCCGCACGGGTGGCCGCCGAGCGTGGCCATGACGTCACCGTGTTCGAGAAGAAGGAGCAGATCGGCGGGCAGATCACCATCGCCGCCAAGGCACCGCAGCGCGACCAGATCGCCGGCATCACCCGCTGGTACCAGCTGGAGTTCGCGCGCCTGAAGGTCGACCTGCGCCTGGGCACGGCGGCAGACATCGCGACCATCCAGGACCTGCGCCCGGACATCATCGTGCTGGCGGTGGGCGGTCATCCGTTCATCGAGCAGAACGAGCACTGGGGCGCCGCCGAAGGGCTGGTGGTCAGTAGCTGGGACGTGCTCGAC
This sequence comes from Pseudomonas sp. NBRC 111143, assembly GCF_001320965.1. Taxonomy (NCBI): domain Bacteria; kingdom Pseudomonadati; phylum Pseudomonadota; class Gammaproteobacteria; order Pseudomonadales; family Pseudomonadaceae; genus Pseudomonas; species Pseudomonas sp. NBRC 111143. Next base: position 157,515 of record NZ_BCBT01000006.1, read on the forward strand.
GGCAAGGTCGCGCCTGGCAAGAACGTGCTGGTGTACGACACCATCTGCGAATTCACCGGCATGTCCACCGCCGACTTCATCGCCGACAAGGGCAGCCAGGTCGAGATCGTCACCGACGACATCAAGCCGGGCGTAGCCATGGGCGGCACGACCTTCCCGACCTACTACCGCAGCATCTACCCCAAGGAAGTGATCATGACCGGGGACATGATGCTCGAGAAGGTCTACCGCGAGGGCGACAAGCTGGTGGCGGTGCTCGAGAACGAATACACCGGGGCCAAGGAAGAGCGTGTGGTCGACCAGGTGGTGATCGAGAACGGCGTGCGTCCGGACGAGGAGTTGTACTACGGGCTCAAGGAGGGTTCGCGCAACAAGGGCCAGATCGACATCGACGCCCTGTTCGCGATCCAGCCGCAGCCGATCCTCAGCCAGCCGGGCGAGGGCTACCTGCTGTACCGCATCGGTGACTGCGTGGCCCAGCGCAACGTGCATGCGGCGATCTATGACGCCTTGCGGCTGTGCAAGGATTTCTGATCGATCTGTCGGCACACACCGGCCCCC